>JAGARY010000282.1 GCA_017622055.1 Treponema sp.
ATATGGAAATTTCCGTTCCTTGTAAATATTCTTCGATTACAATTTTTGTGCCTGCATTACCAAGATTTTTTGAAACCATAAAATCATCAACTGCTTTTATAGCATCTTCTGTTGTGGCAGCAACAACCACCCCTTTACCTGCAGCAAGTCCGTCAGCTTTAACAACGACAGGGGCCCCTTTTTCTTTAATATAATCTTTGGCTTCTAAAGCATCTGTAAAAGTTTTGCTTTCTGCACAAGCCACTCCATATTGAACCATAAATTCTTTTGCAAAATCTTTGCTTGCTTCAAGATTTGCAGCTTCTTTTTTAGGTCCAACTACAGGAATATTGTTTTCCCACAATGTATCTGATACACCTAAGGCAAGTGGGTCTTCTGGACCAACTACAACTAAATCGCAACCTTCATGTTTTGCAATTTCACAATAAGAATCTTTTTCTTTTACATCTTTTAGATATTCACACAAAGAAGGAACAATGTTACGACATTTTTCTTCTACGTCTGTGCCACCATTACCGGGGACACAAATTACTTCTTTTACCTTGGAGCTTTTTGCTAAAGCCCAACTAATTACATGCTCTCGACCACCGGAGCCAATTACCATAACTTTCATATATTAAATATTACATATTGCAGTTTTTTTTTCAAGGAGCAAAAGCCCATGAAACCAACATAGTTTTTGTTGCCCGTAAAAAAACCCCACCAGAAAAATTCTAGCGGGGTTAATTTAACACCTAAAAAGTGAATTATTCGGCTGATAATGATGTTGGAGCTGGCTTAGAGTCAACAACTGTGTATCTGTTTGTTGTTTTTGTAGCTGTTCCAGTTCCTGTATCACCAGGGAAAACCATACCATAGCATCCAATTCCACCTGGAGCTGCTGGATCTGCGTCTGTATCATATGTTGAAAGGGCAAGACCATTAGCAACAATAACAGGCAAATTATCTTTTGTTGCACCAAGAGAAACAGTGAATTTTCCATCTTCGTCGATATCAACAGAAGCATAAACTGTCATTGATCCATCACTTCCCATAACAGGAGCCTGAGCAGTGTCAAAAGCAGCAGTTGCTTTAATTGAAGTTACATCGCTTGCATCAAGATTTTCAGCACCACTAGCAGCACTTAATACTTCAGGATCTACACCCTTGTGGTAATCTAAGTAATATCCAGGACCATCAAGAGAATCAAAAGAACCAACACCTAGAATAAAATAATCAACTAAGTCAGAATCTTCAGCATTTTTGTTCATACCAAAAATTAATCCTGCACGTGATTTTTCAGGGTTGCTAATTGTCATCTTAACTTTTGCATAAGTTACTTTCTTTGATGTTCCAAATTGTTCATAAAAGCGAAGATAATTTACTGTGTTATTTTCTTTTTCCCAAGTTTTATCGTACTTACTACCAGAAACATCTTCATCGCCGGAACTCATTCCACATCCAACTACAAACAAAGCCAAAAGGACAACAAGTCCTCCCAATAAGATTTTCTTCATGAATAAACCTCCTAAAGTTTCATTAGTAAATCTACTAATTTAATATTTTATACGTATATCTAAGTATAGTCAAGCATATAAAATGTAAATTTGCGTATTATGATTATATGGGTTTTAAGGAAAATCTTAGAGAAGAGTTATCATATCAAGGTCTACTTATTAAAGAGTTAGCAAGCAAAGCAAACTTAAATCAGCGTTCACTAAGTAATTATCTTAGAGAAAACAGTTCTATTCCTGCTGCTGACGTTGCTGTAAAAATAGCAAAAGC
>JAGARY010000028.1 GCA_017622055.1 Treponema sp.
ATGTTGCAAAGGAAGTTTGTATTTCTTCGTTTTACTTGCAAAAAGGTTTTGCCATTGTAACAGGATTTTCTTTGATGGAATATGTTAGAAACAGGCGACTTTACAACGCGGCACAAGATATCTTAAAAAACGAAGAAAAAATAATTGATATTGCCTACAAATATTGCTATGAAACTCCCGAAAGTTTTACTAAAGCTTTTTCCCGATTTCATGGAATTACGCCAAGGGAAGTTTGTAAAAATCCAAGTTCCATAAAAACTTTTGTGCCTCTAAAAATTACAATTTCAATAAAAGGTGGTTTTACAATGGACAAATTAGAATTTACAACAGAAGTTTTAGACGAATTTACAGTTATTGGTTTTGAAAAAGAATTTGCTTTTGATCAAGGTTATAATCTTATTCCAAAATATTGGGACGAAATTAATAAAATTAGCATGCCTGTTCTGTTTTACGGAAAAAAGCCTGAAACAGATATTGAAAAAGCAATTTGCGAAAATGGAATTGGCCAATTTGGCGTTTGTATTGATGACCTTGGTGCAAATCGTTTTAAGTATATGATTGCCGGTCGCTACAAAGGAGGTCCTGTTCCAGAAGGAATGAAACTTTTTACTTTTCCAAAACTTGAATGGGCAAAATTCAAATGTTTTGGGCCTCTTCCAACAGCTTTGCAAGATTTGAACACAAAAATCTTCCGTGAATGGCTTCCAGGTAACGCCGAATACGAAATGTCAGCCGGCTTCAACATTGAATATTACACAAAAGGCGAAAACGGCCCAGACTACGAAAGTGGCATCTGGTTCCCAATTAAGAAAAAGTAGGGCGTTCCCTTTCACTACGGCTACGCCTTCGTTCCAGGTCGGGGCTACAAGTAAATTTCTTTTTATGATAATATCAAATTTGTAAGAAATTAAAATTTGATATATCATAAAATCCTTAAAATAAGGAGAGGTCGTGAGTAATAAAAAAGTTAAATTCTATTTTATAGTTTTATTTTCATTTCTTTTGTTTTCCTGCAATTCTAAGACAAGCTTTGATGAAGAAAAAGATATAATTTATCATATGTTGAAAAAACATTATGTAGGATTTTCTGAAATGAAAAAACAAGGTTTTACAAAAGACTCTTGGAAAAAAGTATCTAATTATGATGAAATTAAAAATCTTTTTGATAAATGCATTAACGATACACATCTTTCCATAAACAATAATAATGGTTTTGAATATAAGCAGAATCAAGTTTTTGATAAAGATTCTATAAAAAGTGATGATCCATATCCTACTTTTATAAAGAAAACAACATCAAACACATATTATTTAAGATACAACAGTTGTAATATTAACTGGCCAGATTATGCTAATTTTCCTAATCTTGCTTATGAAGCGTTAAAATACGATTACATTGTTTTAGATTTTCGTTCAAATTCTGGCGGTGGTAATGGGCAACAATACGAATTTTTTAGAAATTTATATGTAGAAAATTACAAAGGAAAAATTTTTGTTACTCAAGATAACTGGAGCTATTCTGCTGGCGAAGTTTGGATAACGACAGCGAAATTTGAAGATTTGCTTGATTTTACATTGATAGGAACACATTCTGGTGGTGCACAAGTTTATGGTAATTGTGTTAGCTATGAAGAAAATGGAATCTTTTTTTATTTGCCAAGCACATCCTTTGTAAAATATTTACCAAAAAATTATTTAGGAGAAGGTAAAGGCTACGAGCCAGATATTTGGGCAAACAAAGAAAATATGAAATCAAAACTTGAATCACTTGGATTAGATTTATCTGGAATTGAATTTAATTAAATATACAGTTTAAAACGATTATTTTTTTTCGCTAAGAAAGTTGTTTCTCTAATGATAAAATTATCTCTTTCACTTTTTTCAAAATTTCTTGTACTTCGTTTTTTTGCACTAGTTGCAAATGATTAAAAATCAGTTCTTCTTTTTCTGAAGTTTGAATTTCTTGGGGGTTCATTAAACCTCTGACACAAACTTGGGCAATGTGATTTGTGAAAACTCGGCAAGTATACAAATCTTTTAGTTTTGTGGCAAAAGAAATATTTTGTAAATCATCAAGGCCGCATTCAATTCTTAAAAATTCGTGTAGGATTCGGGCGGCTGTTTGCCTGTTCAAAGGATTTTCTGGATGAGATTCGTCTTGATCTTCTAGCCAAAGTCTAAAATGACCGTAC
>JAGARY010000283.1 GCA_017622055.1 Treponema sp.
ATTCGTTCATCTGCCCCTCCCGTGAACGAATTTCATAAAGAAATACTAGAAATTTATACTAAATTTAATAAATTATAACATAGTTTGCAAATTCTGAAAAGAGATTTTTTATGTTTTAGGATGATTTTTGGGGATAGCGCAGAAAGTCCTATCCCCTCAAAAAAAGACTATCTTGTTGTTGTAATTTCATTCCAGCCAGTTACAAGGCGATCAATTACAGTTTGTGCAAGATTTAATGACATGCGAGCCTTTGACATTGCAATTGTTACGTCATGAATATCAACTTCATCTGGATTTGTGATGATTTTTTCTTGCAATTGCGAAACTTGATTTTGCTGAGTATTAACAGAATTTACAGCTTCCATTAAATATGCTTGAAAAGATTTTCCTTCTGAATTTTCTGTTTTTAGAAGATTTTTTGAAGCGTCAATTCCTGTATTTATTTTTGTGCCATCAACCTTTGAAGTTAAAGAAACCATTTGACCTTGACCAAAATGGGCTTCGTTAGAGCGCATCATTTGTAATGTTCCAAAATCTTGAATTGTCATTTCCCCACCTATTTCCCTTGTTTAATTTTCATTATTGAACATTATTTTTTAATTGTCAATTCAGATTACACTAAACTAACGTCCAATATTCATTGCGGCACTAAACATATCTTTTGCACCATCAATAACAGTTGCATTTGCTTCATAAGCTCTAGAAGCAGAAATCAAATCTACCATTTCATTTACAATGTTCACGTTTGGATATTCAACGTAACCTTTGTTTGGGCCAGATTTAATTGCATCAGGATTATCTGGGTCAAAAACTAATCTTCCTTGAGATGTATCTTTGCGAATTTCTAAAACTTTTACACCTTTTCCAGGGCCATTGTCCAAACTTGATGGCATAAATGGAGTGCGCCAAGTTGGATTTGAATCTGAAACTGGTGTCATAATTACAGAAGATTTTTTAAAAGGTCCACCTTCTGAAGTTCTTGTTGTAGAAGCGTTGGCAATATTATTTGAAATTACATCGCTTCTTAATCTTTCTGCAGCCATACCCGTTGCAGCAATATTTATACTAGTAAAAAGTCCCATATTTTATTCCTCCAAATGTTCTAAATCAGATTATTTTTTCATTGCTGTGTTTACTTGATCAAATTCAAATGTTGCTAATTGTGTAAGTAAACGATATTGCATTTGGATTTGTAAGATGTTGTTTGCTTCTGTTTCTGCGTCAACATTGTTTCCATTTGCTTTTGCTGTTGAAAGATAATCTGTTACACGACGTGGTTCAACTGTGCGGTAATCTATTGGAGTATTAATTTGAATGTGTCGGCTGTCTGTTGTTGCCAATTTAAAACCTTTTTTTGCTGCGGCTTCAGATTCAAAAGCTCTTTTTAATTCGCTTTCAAAATTAACAACACTTCTTTTAAAATTTGGAACTTCTGAGTTTGCTAAGTTATTTGCACTTACTTGGTAACGTAAACTTGTTACGTCCATTTCTCGCTGTAGCAAATCTACAGAGCGTGAAAAAGAATTCATAATAATTAATCCTCCAAAAATTTAAAATTTACATCTAGTCTGATTTTCGGAGGATTAATTTTTTACTTTAGTTTTTTTTACAAAATATATCTGCTTAAATCTTCACTTTGAACTACATCTGTCAATTTTGAATCTACATAAGCAGCGTCAATTGTAATTGTTTCTCCAGAATGTTCATCTGCTTCAAAACTAATATCAGAAAGAACTTTTTCCATAATTGTGTGAAGACGTCTTGCACCAATATTTTCGGCTCTTGCATTTACATCTTCTGCAATAAAACTCATTCTGTCTAAAGCATCTTCTGAAATATTTAATTTTACACCTTCTGTTTCCAAAAGTGATGTATATTGCATAATCAAAGAATTTTTTGGTTCTTGTAAAATGCGTTTAAAATCTTCTTTGTGCAAAGATTCAAGTTCAACTCTAAGTGGAAAACGCCCTTGAAGTTCAGGAATTAAATCACTTGGAGCAGAAACACTAAATGCACCTGCAGCAATAAACAAAATATGAGTTGTATCAATTACGCCCCATTTTGTATTTACATTACTTCCTTCTACAATTGGCAAAATGTCTCTTTGAACACCTTCGCGGCTAACATCTTGACCATGACTTTCACCATGAACTGCAATTTTATCAATTTCATCAATAAAAATAATTCCACTTTGTTCTACACGGCGTTTTGCTTCATCAGAAACTTTATCTTGGTCAATCATATTTTCCAAAGTTTCTTCTGTAAGGATTTTTCTTGCTTCTTTTACAGTTACAGAACGTTTTTTGCTTTTTCCGCCACCGTTCATCATATTCAAAATGCCTTGCATACTATTTTGCAAATCATCAATTGAACCACCTGCAATAATTTCCATGCTTGGCATTCTGTTTTGACGGTGAACAACCATATCAATTTCACGGTCTTCAAGTTTTCCTTCACGCAACATCTGACGGAATTTTTCTCTTGTAGATTTATTGCGTTCTTCTTCGGCTTTTTCTTCATCAGATAATTGTTGATTTGCCGCTTCTTGATTACTTAAATTAATTTGTTCTTGCAAATTACCCATCTCTTGAGCAACTTTGTTTAAATCAATTGTAATTTCGTTTTCATTTTCCTGAGTTAAAAATCCCATTGGTTTAATTTCTGTAGATGATTTTTTAGATTTCTTTTCATTTGAACCAGGCAAAAGCAAATCTAATAATTTTTCTTCTACAATGCTCACAGATTTTTCTCTAAGTTCATCTTCCATTTCGGCTTTTACATCGTTGAACCCAACTGCCATTAAATCGCGAATCATACTTTCTACATCACGACCAACGTATCCAACTTCTGTATATTTTGTAGCTTCAACTTTTAAGAAAGGTGCCCCGCACAATTTTGCAAGACGGCGAGCAATTTCTGTTTTTCCAACACCAGTAGGCCCAATCATTAAAATATTTTTTGGTGCAACTTCATCACGAATATCTTCTGCCAATTTTAAGCGTCTAAATCTGTTTCTTAAAGCAATTGCAACAGCTTTTTTTGCTTTTTCCTGACCAATAATGTATGTGTCAAGTTTTTCTACAATTTGTTTTGGTGTTAATTCTGTATTTTTTAATTCTGCCATTTTATTTTCCCAATTCCAATTTTTATTACAATTCTTCTACAATAATATTATCATTTGTATAAATACAAATACTTCCTGCAATGTGCAATGAACGTTCTGCAATTTCTTTTGCACTTAAATCTGAAGAATCTAAATAAGCAAGCGCAGCTGAATATGCATAATTTCCACCAGAACCAATTGCAATACAATCTTTTTCTGGTTCAATTACGTTGCCATCTCCACTAATCAATAAAATTTTATTTTTATCTGCCACAAGAATCATTGCTTCAAGTTTTTGCAAAGAACGATCTGTTCTCCAAGCTTTAGCCAACTCAACAGCAGAACGCATAATATCGCCATTGTATTCTTTCACTTTTGATTCAAATCTGTCTAATAAAGTAAAAGCGTCTGCCACAGAACCTGCAAATCCTGTTAAAATCTTTCCATCATAAATTTTTCTAACTTTTCGTGAATTTCCCTTGCAAACTGTTTCACCAAGTGTACATTGTCCATCACCTGCCATTGCAACTTTTCCGTCTCTTTTTACTGCAAGGATTGTTGTACTTCTAATTTTTGTTTTTGACATTTTATACCATTCCTAAAAAATTACTCATTTAAATATAATAAATACGGTAAGGGAAATCAAGTTTATAATAAATAATTTTTGCTCTCAGGCACGCAAAATTATTTTAATTCAAATTTGTAAAGAAGATACATAATTATTCATCAC
>JAGARY010000284.1 GCA_017622055.1 Treponema sp.
ATAATGTGATAAAGGTAAATCTACATATCCATCTGTACAAAGTGGAATATCATACTGAGTAATTTGATAACCTTTTGCCAAGTCTGGATAAAAATAGTGTTTTCTATCAAACTTTGTAAAACGAGCAATATTACAATTTAATGCTTGACCAGCAACAGCTCCAAGTTCAACGTATCCTTTTGAAATGCGTGGCATTGCACCAGGAAGTCCCAAACAAACAGGACAAACACGTGTATCTGGCATTCCACCGTATTTATTTTCACAAGCACAGAATGCTTTTGTTTTTGTTAACAACTGAGTATGGATTTCGCAACCAATTACAATTTCATATTTATCAATCATGTTAAATAACCTCAAAAATAGTTAAACAATTATATTAAAAAAATGGAGTAAACTCAATGGGAAAATTAGCAAACAAATCTAAAATACTGCTAAAAAAGGATTCCCCCATCACGTGGGGAGAATGACATAGTTCAATCTTGGAATGACAAATCTAATTTTTCCAACCAGTGTATTTTTCACATTCAAGAAGTTCTTTTGCGTGCATAACAGATTCTTTTGTTGGACTTTCCAACTTTTCTAAAGGATATTCAATGCCCAAATCTTTATATTTCATTGCACCAAGCCCATGATATGGCAAAATTTCTACTCGCTGAACATTATGAAGAGTTCTAATAAAATCTCTTGTTTGAATTAAAAACTCATCTTTATCTGTAATTCCTGGAACCAAAACATGACGAATCCAAATTGGTTTATTAATTTGATCCAAATAAGCAAACATTTTTCTGTTTGGAAGCCCAGAAATTCCTGTAAGTTTTTTATGTTCTTCTTCATTAATGTGTTTAATATCAACTAAAAGAATATCTGTAACTTGCATCAATTTTTCAAATTTTTGGAACCATTCAGAATCTTCTTCTTTTGTTTTAAAAACGCCACCAGATGTATCTATACAAGTATTAATATTTCGTTTTTTACATTCGGTGAATAATTCCAATAAAAAATCAATTTGGAATAAAGGCTCCCCACCACTAACTGTAATGCCACCTTTTGTTCCCCAATAAGCACGACAAGTTTCTGCTTCTTTTAATAATTCTTCAACAGTATACAATTTTCCATCTGTCATTTTCCAAGAATCAGGATTATGACAATACAAACAACGAAGCGGACACCCTGCAAAAAAAATAATAAAACGACTTCCAGGTCCGTCTGCACAACCAAAACTTTCTAATTGATGAATATAACCTTGCATAAGATTAATATAATGAAAAAATTAAAAAATTGATAGTGGATATTTTTACAACAAAAAATAACTTCGCGGGTCCCAGCGACGGAAAAAAAAACAATAAAGCTCGCCACTAACGCTCGCTTTTTGTTTTTTTTCCTGCGTCCCGCGATTTTCATATTCATAATATTAATCTTTTTTTTACAACAAAGTTTCCCATTCCTTTGGAGCAGGAACATCAAAACGCATTTTTTCTTTTGTAACTGGATGAATAAATTCCAAAGTTTTTGCATGCAAACACAATCTGTTAAAAGGATTTTCTTTTGAGTTGTGGTCAAAATCTCCAACAATTGGATAATTATGGAATTGTAAATGAGCACGAATTTGATTTTTTTTGCCAGTTTCAAGCGATAGTTCAAAAATCGTATAAGTTTTCCCTTTTTTTATTTTTTTATAATGAGTAATTGCCTTTATTGTAGAAAACTTTTTGCCATTTTTATCATTTTGATTTTTTTTAGGAACAAAACCAACATTGTAAGCATTTTTTGCAAGTTCATCATCAATTGTACCAGAATCTTGTAAATCATCTTTTTGATTTTTGTAAGGATTTTTTGACAAAGCAACATAAAGTCGTTCTGTTACCATTGTTTGCCAATTATTCATAATTTGATTTTGAATTGGCATAGACAAAGCAAACATCATAACTCCACTTGTATCCCGGTCCAAACGATGAACTGAAAATGGTTTGTGTTTTGTATTTACAAGACCTTGTTTTCGCAAAATTTCTTCAACAATTGATTGTGCAGTATGACCTTTGTGACCAGAAAAAGAAACTGATAAAAGTCCTGCAGGTTTATTAATAACAACAATCCATTTGTCTTTGTATAAAATTTCTAATTTATTATGCTGGGATTTTTTCATAAATTACCTAAATCCATTCTACATAGTTATGAAATAAAGTAAAAGTCCTTATTTAAAAAATTATAAAGTGTGATATAATAAAATTAATTAAAAAAAAGAGGAGAAAACTTATGTCTTTAATGAAAATTCGCTATAGATCAAAATTGATGTGTCGTCATGTTCATTTTAATGTTTTTTTGCCAGATGACACTCCAGAATGGTTTTTAAACAATAATCCAAATTACGACCGCCCAACAAAAACATTATTTTTACTTCACGGCTACGATGGCGACCAAGACACTTGGATTGTAGAATCTGATGTTTTGAATTACGCGTATCAACAAAATCTTGCTGTTGTTTTTCCAGCGGCAGAAAATAGTTTTTATGTAGATTCAGTAGCAACAGGAAAGCAATATTGTTCATTTATTGGAAAAGAACTAGTTGAATATGTAAGAAAGAACTTTAATCTTGCTCAAAAAAGAGAAGACACTTTGATTGTTGGATTTTCTATGGGTGGATTTGGGGCAATGCACATTGGTTTAAGTCATCCAGATACATTTATTGGATGTGCAGGACTTTCTTCTGCAAATATTATTCGTGGAATTGCACAATTAAAACCTGGTGAAAACAACGGTGTTGCAAACCACGAATATTTTTCTGGAATTTTTGGTGATTTATCTAAAGTTGTTGAATCTTCATACAATTTGGAAGTTTTATACGAAAATCTTGTAAAAGAAAACAAATCAATTCCAAAAATCTTTATGGCATGCGGAACAGAAGATTTCTTACTTGAACCAAACAGACAATTAGCAAAATATTTTTCAGATAAAAAAGCAGATTGTACATATTTGGAAGGGCCTGGAAATCACAACATGCAATTCTGGTTTGAATATTTGCCAAAAGCGGTTGATTTTTTAATTCGTAAGAATTAAAAAATCAAATTAAGAATTGTACGTCATTACGAGGAGCAAAGCGACGAAGTAATCCAGAAAATTAATCCTTCTTTTTTTCTGGACTGCCACGCTCCGTTCGTAGTGACGAAGAAAATATAAAGTAAATAAAATGATAGAAAACAAAAACGAAATTATTGAAAAATACATGAGAATTGCTATAGAAGAGGCAATCGTTGCAAAAGAAAAAGGTGAAAATCCTTTTGGAGCAGTTTTATTAAATCCAAATTATGAGTTTTGTCATAAAGCTCATTCTAGAAGTATTGAATTATCAGACCCAACAGCTCATGCAGAAGTTCTTGTTATACGAGAATTTTGTCAAAAACAAAAATTAGTTTATTTATCAGATTACATTTTAATTTGTTCTGGTGAACCTTGTGTAATGTGTTCAGGAGCAATAAAGTGGGCAAAAATTCAAGAAATCTATTATTCAGTTCCTCAATCAGAAATAAACAAAACTTCTGGTGGAAAAATAAAACCAACTTGTGAAAGTTTAATAAATTCTGGCTACAGTCAAAAACTCATTATTGGAAAAGTTTTGCTAGATGAAGGCTTGAAAATTTTTAATAATTATAAATTTGTTCCACAAGATAAAACTAAAATCACAACCACCCGTCAAACGGGTG
>JAGARY010000285.1 GCA_017622055.1 Treponema sp.
CCTAAATCACAATTCCTTAAAAGTTCGATAGCATCTTTTACAGTTCGCTTGACTGGGAGCGGCTCGACGTACTTGTAGTTTTTGTATCAAATAGTGTTTAAAATAAACCTACAAAAAACTATGCATCAATTTCACTTGCAAGGTGATGAACAATAAAATCACGACGTTCTGGCGTATTTTTTCCCATATAGAATTTTAAAACTTCTGGAACGTTTTTCAAAGACTGAATTGTAACTGGAGTTAAATGCATTCCTTTATCTTCACTTTCCCCTTCTTTTCTTGGGAAAATAAATTGTCCAAATTCTGATGGGTTAATTTCTCCAAGACCTTTAAAGCGTGTAACTTCTGCATTTTTCATATTTGCAAGTTCTTTATCACGGCTTTCTTCAGAATAGCAATAAACAGTTTTTTGCTTATTACGAACTCTAAAAAGTGGAGTTTCCAAAATATAAACATGACCTGTTAAAACAAGTTCTTCAAAATACAATAAAAGATATGTCATTACAAGGTTTCTGATGTGGTAACCGTCGTTATCGGCATCGGTTGCAATGATGATTTTGCTGTAACGTAAATCTTCAACATCTTTTTGAATTCCCAAACTAAATGTAAGATTTTTTAATTCTTCATTTTCAAAAAGTGCCGATTTTTTGCGACCGTACATATTTTCTGGCTTACCACGCAAACTAAAAATTGCCTGATAAGAAGCATCACGAGCAAAAGACAAAGGACCAGTTGCCGAATCACCTTCGGTAATAAAAATCATAGAATTGGCACCCTTTTCTCCATCCTGCAAGTGATATCTACAATCTTTTAGCTTTTTGATTTTGAGCATTACAGTTTTTTCTGCATCACGAATTTGCTTTGCAGTAACCGAATTAATTTCATCACGTGCTTTTTGATTTTTTATGATTTTATCTTCCAAAGCACCAGCAACATCTGGATTATGTCTAAGCCAATCATCAACAGCAGTTTGAACAGCATTAATAATTGGTACACGAACTTCTACGCTTCCAAGTTTATTTTTAGTCTGGCTTGTAAACATTGGATTATCAATTCCAATTTTTAAGGCACACAAAAGACCGCTTGTAACATCTTTTTCATCATAATTCTTTTTGAAAAAACTATTTACGCCTTTTGTAAATCCGTCCAAAAATGCGGTAACGTGAGTTCCTCCATCTTCTGTACTCTGACCGTTTACAAAAGAAAAAACACATTTGTCTAAAGCATTTACGTGTGTTAAAACAAACTGAATAGTTTCCCCTTGGCTATTAAACAATTTGTAAATTGGTTTTGTATCTTTGCCCATTTCGTTCATAAGCAAATCTTCAATACCTTTTTCACTAATGTAATCTTTTCCGTTACATTTTATTAAAAGACCAGGATTCAAATATGCATAATTCCAAAGACGTTTTTCTACATATTCCATATTGAACTGATACTTTCCAAAAAGTTCTGCATCTGGTTCAAATTCCAAATATGTTCCGTTTGGTGTTCCAGGTTTTGCGTTTCCTAATTTTGGTTGGGCAGCTTTTTCACCTTTTTTGTATTCAACAACTGCCATTTTTCCGTCACGGATTGAAGCCGCTCTAAAATAAGAAGAAAGTGCGTTTGTGGCTTTAATACCAACACCATTCATACCAATGGCTTGCTTAAAAACGTTGCTATTATATTTTGCACCGGTGTTTACGTTACTTACACAGTCGTCAAGTTTTCCAAGAGGAATTCCACGTCCATAGTCACGGATTTTTACGCGCCCATTATTAATTTCTATATCTATGCGTTTTCCAAACCCTTGTGTAAATTCGTCGATTGAGTTATCAATTACTTCTTTTAAAAGGATATAAATACCGTCGTTTTCGTTGGAACCATCACCAAGAGAACCAATGTACATACCAGGGCGCAAACGAATGTGTTCCAAACCTTCCAAGTGTTGAATACTGTCTTCGTCATAAACTGCAGGAGCTGATTGTTGTTGTGATTTTGCAGCAGATTTAGTTACTGTTTTTGTTTCTACTGCTTTTGGAGCAACTTTTGCAGCAGGTGATTTTGCTGATTTTGATTCTGACGCAACTACTTTTGTTGATTTTGTAGCAACTGTTGCAGATGCTTTTGCACTTGGTTTTGCCACTGTTTTTGAAGATTCAGTTTTTGATGTAACAGAGGCTTTTTTAGCTGAAGTTTCTGTTGATTTTTTACTTGCAACAGCAGATGATTTTGATGTAGTTGAAGTTTTTGCCGCTGTTGATTTTGTAGTAACCTTAGATCTTGTTTGATTTTCTGTCTTATCTGAAACTTTTGTAGCCATATTTTCCCCATTAATAAAAATAATTCCCCCAAATAATAGTATACATCAAAAAAGGAAAATAATAAAGTGTGTATGTGTAAGGCCGCTGGCGGCCGGTGTTTTATAGGAAACCGTTAAGAAAATTGCGAAAGCAATTTTTAGGTTGTCCGCCTGTGTAAGGCCGCTGGTCAGCCGGTGTTCTATAGGAAAGCGTTAAAAAAAAATGCACTGCATTTTTTAGCTTGACCACATGTGTAAGGCCGCTGGTCGGCCGGTGTTTACTCGGAAACCGTTAAGAAAATTGCGAAAGCAATTTTTAG
>JAGARY010000286.1 GCA_017622055.1 Treponema sp.
TGCAAAGAAAAATAAAAAACTAACCCAAGAAGATTCAAAGGTTCTATTTAATAATAAAGAATATAATATTGATAAAGATCAATGGCACTATTCCGAAAATCTTCAAATTATTTTGTATACTAAAACTTCAAAATCTTATTTTTATATTGGATTTGTAGACTTCAAACCTTATGCATTAAAAGATGCTGAAGAATTGAAAATGATTGTAGATTACGAAATTAAGTAATATATTGTCTGTGTGCTTAATACTACGTCATTCAGAGTGAAGCACCGCGGCAATCTAGTGAATGAGTGAACATTCACATTTATAAAAGTTATTGGAGAATTGTTTTATGAAGCGAAAGTTGTTTGTTATTCTGTTTTGTTTTAATCTTTTTAGTCTTTTTTCTTATGATGGAATTATGACGGGAGAAAAAAATCTAAAAGTTTTGCAGACCAAATGGTTTGATATTGTTTTTCCAGAAAGTTCGGAAAAGTCGGCAATTATTTTGTATCAAAATGCAGATTCAATTTACCAAGAACTTGCGGAAATTTATGGATTTCCTTTGCAATTTAGAATGCCTGTAGTTTTAACTTCAAAAGTTGAACAGATGAATGCTTATTGGTCGGCTGTTCCTTATAATCACATTGTAATTTACGATACCGCTTTAATTGACGATTTAGCTGTTTTTTCTGAAAATTTACTTTCAACTTTTAGACACGAATTAACTCACGCTTACACATACAATCTAAAAAATAAGTTTTGGCGTGGCGTAGGATTTTTTGGTGATCTTATAAATCCCGCTTATTTGTTTATTACTTCTGGTTGGGCAGAAGGTGCCACTTTAACAAGCGAAAGTGCCGGTGGAGAAGGGCGACTCAACAACGAATTTGCAATGCAAATGGTTAAGCAAGCAAAACTTGAAAACAAGTTCCCAAAATATGCAGACGTGCAAGGGGCTTCAGACAAATATCCTTCGGGAAGTTTTTACTATTTTAATGGGGCTTTTAATCAGTGGCTTCAAGAAAAATATGGAATGGAAAAATACGCCGCTTTTTGGTACAAATGTGTAAACTTTCAAACAATTTCCACAAGACTTGCCTTTAAAAAGATTTATGGAATTAGAATTAACAAAGCCTGGGAAGAATTTAGAAAAAGTTTTGAAGTTCCAGACATTCCTGCAAATCCTATTGAAACAAAACTTGTAAAAGATTTTTTTGAACATCAAAATCAAAATTATTCTATTAATAATAATTCCAGTTCAGTTTTTTCTTCACTAAAAATCAGTGAAAAGGGATTTGCGTATTTAGATTTAAAAGCAAACGCTGTTTATTTTGTTCCAAAAGAAAATTTTGCAGACAAAAAAATCAAACCGCAAAAACTTTTTTCTTTGGCTGGCATTCAAAGCATAGATTTTTCTTTTGATGGAAGATTCATTATTGCAGAATTTTTGGATTATTCAGATGTTTCTGTAAAAAAAGGATTGGCTTTGTATGATTTACAAAATAAAAAGTTTGATTTCTTAAAAACTAAAAGTGTGTTTTATCCTTCCATTGTAAAAAACAATGACGGCTATTTTCTTGTGGGTGTAAAATATAAAGATCAGCAATATTCTTTGTATTTTGAAAAAATTAGAAATCTTGATGGAAAATCTTGCTCAGAAGAAAGTTATGTTGTTGATTTAGATTTTCAAGATTCGGCAAATTATATTACAGATTTACAAAACGGAACTTTTGCTTACGTAAAGAAATCAAAATTAAATTATTCTATTTGTGTAAGTGATTTGTCTGGTAAAGTTTTAAAAGAATTTTCTTTGCCACAAAGTGAAGAAAATCAGATTGGACCAAATTTTGATATTCGCTATCTTTCTTTTGACGCTGCCGACAATTCTTTAATTTTTTCTTGGTGCAAAAAAGGAACAATGCCAAGATTTGGTTCACTTAATTTAGAAACTGAAACTTTTAATCTTCAAAAATCTGATTTTTCTGGAGGCGTTTATTATCCAGTTGCTGTAGATTCTGGCACAATAATTTATTCTGGTGAATTCTACCGTCAAAACAGAATATTTTTTGCAGATAAAGATTTAATTTTGGAAGATTCAGAAAAAATCAATCAAAAAACTTTATCAAAAAGCAAAACTGAATATGAAATAAAAACTGAAAATACAGCAGAAAACCAACAGAACTTAAATAATTCAGAAAATTATAATGACATTTTGGCATCGGCAAAAAATTATAATCCTTTTAAATTTATGAAAAGAGGAATCTTTTTGCCAATTAGTACAATGGAATCTTTGTCTTTTTCTGATGAAAGTTCCGCATCATATTTGTTGCCTTTAGGAATTACATATATCACTTCAAATCCTTGGTTAAATAACACAATTATGGCAACAATTGGTTATGGTTATGAAACAAATTCTTGGGGTTTTGACATTGCTTATTCTACACAAAGTTCTTCGTCTTTACTTTCTTTTTCTTCTGAACTTGCCACAGAATTTGACACAAAAGGCTGGAAGCAATCTCGATTATATTTAACTGGCGGAATAAATCTTCCTTTTGGAAAAGTTAGTTCAATTAATTTTTCTGACACTGTGAATGTTTTTGTGGGACGAGGAAATACTATTAATTATGACATTAATAAATCTTTCTTTTCAATTCCTGCACCAGGTTATGCTGCCAGCACCGATTTAAGAAACTTTTTGTATGTTGCAAATCAGTTTGGGGTAAGTTATTCAAATATTCACAAAACTGGAGCTGGAAAATATGAAAAAGCAGGATTTGCAATTGGTTCAGTTTTTGTACTTGGTTATTTAAAAGATATTTCACAATCTTTGAGCCAAGGAAGCCTTGGAAACATAGAACTTAATTTAAAATTTGCAATTCCAAAACTAATTCCAATAAAATGTGTTGATTGTTTTACATACAATCTTCCAACTACAATTTTGTTTTCGGGGCTGCCATACATTTTGTACACTTATGATACAGCTCAAAAACGTCCAAATGAACGTCCGTCACTTTTTACCACAAAAGCAGAATCAATTTTATTTGCTTACGATTTACAAAAAGCAATTCCATTTTTACCAGGAATTTTTATAGCAAATTTTGACCTTTCTTTTGTTTATTACGGCGGCCTAAATTTTGATTACGACACTTCCATGGAAACTTGGCTTTTTACAAAACTTCCAGAATTATTTGAAAAAGCTTCAAATGGAAAATTTAATTATTCTCACGCATTTGCATTAAAAGCCAGCGTAAAAATGGGCCCAAACTTTGGAACTTTGGCACAATCTTCTATTAGAATTGATTTATTTGGCGAATTTGGATTAATTCAAAACTTTGCATCATCACAAAACGAAGTAAAACCATATTACACATTTGGGGTGAATATAAATTGATTTTTCACAATGACACCAGTGATTCGTCATTGCGAGCGCAGCGAAGCAATCCATAATCCGCAAGTTTTGCGTAGCAAAACTTGGTAAGTACGCGAAGCGTACGACTCATTGCGAGGCGCAGCCGAAGCAATCCTGAAATCAATTTTTTTGTCGTCCTTGTATTTACAGGAATGTGGATTTTATTCAATAAAATCATCGTCGGTAAATGTCATAGAGCTTATTTGTTCAGAAGAGTATTCACCATAGCAGATTTCAAATGTACTATATTCATTTAAAAATCCATGTTTGTCTCCAACTTCTAAAACAGAAAAAATAAATTTAAGTCTGTTTTTTACAGTTCCAGGGGCAACTTTTGATTTTATTGCTATAGCATCATATTTTACTTTGTTTTGAATTTGTATGAGCCAAAGTGCATCCCGAATAGTTATTTTGTCATAAATTTTTAGATTTAAAATGTTGCTTGATGAATTAGTATTATAATCATTTCGTATAGCTGCTTTTATAAAATATATTGATAAAAGATAAATAAATGAAAACCCTACTGTTTGAATTAGGGATTTAAGAAATATTTTTGAGCCAAAACGCATTTGACTAAGATTAAGTAAAATAAAAATTATAATTGTAAAAATATTCTTTTGTTTTTTGTGTATATTGTAAAAACCCCTAGCATAAAGCATAGCTACAGTTAAAATGTACATAAAAAGTCCCATAGTGTTATTAGGTTCAAAAATGAAAATTTGTAAAGAATATATAAAAGTAATTAATGAGCAAAACCCTATTTTTTGGGGATAAATAAGGACGAAAAATAGAAGAAAAATAGAGATGATGTTTGTAAAATAAAAAATTGTATTACTATATGATGAAAACAGGTTCTTATAAATAATGCTGTATATGAAGGTGGCA
>JAGARY010000287.1 GCA_017622055.1 Treponema sp.
AATGGACAGTCATAATTTACAGATTCATTTGGCATATATGTAAACACTATTTTTGCATCTGGTTCATCTGCATATGAATTCAATACAGTTTTTGTTGTTAATACTCCCCATGGTAGAATTCTTACTACAGAATTTGAAGAAACTGTAACAGATTGTACATAATCAACTTTTCCCCAAGCATCAAATGTTAGATATTCAGCATCTCCCATTGCAGTTATTAAATCTGCTACTTTGTATTCTACAGTTGCTAATGTTTTTGCTGTAAATTCTTTTAGTATAAAACTATCTAACTCTTTACTTGTACCATATGCATTACTTTTATCTGTAGCTGTATATAGGAATGGACAGTCATAATTTACAGATTCATTTGGCATATATGTAAACACTATTTTTGCATCTGGTTCATCTGCATATGAATTCAATACAGTTTTTGTTGTTAATACTCCCCATGGTGCTATTGCTACTACAGATTGTTTTTGTGTTGATTCTGAGCCTTCTGTACTACCTGAGCCTTCTGTACTACCTGAATCTTCTGTACTACCTGAATCTTCTGTGCTGCCTGAATCTTCTGTGCTACCTGAATCTTCTGTGTTTCCATTATCAGGGGTTGTTGGTGTTTCTACAGGATTTTCTGGAGCTGGAGTTGTTGGTGTATCACAACTTGTAAATCCAAATGCAAAAAGAATTCCTGCAATTAATAATATTTTTTTCATTAAATTTTCCTCCTGTTCTTAATTAAAGAACAAGTATAGTATATATATATATAGGTATTGTCAAACTTTTTTCTGAGGAAAATTTTTTCTATTTGTCATTACATTTCTTCTTCACCAACCCCAACACCAAACAACGCAAAATCGGCTTTGCAAGGATCCCCTGGGAAAATCAAATTCATTTTTTCTGACAAAATAATGGCGGTTTTTCTTGAAGCTTTTGAATTTTCTGGTAATATGCCAAGTTTTATTGATTCTTGCATAACGTGAACATCTAGGGGCAAAATTAATTCTGATTTAGGAAACCAAGTCCAAAGGCCCAAATCAACAGGGGAATTATCTCTAACCATCCAACGCAAAAACATATTTATTCGCTTATTTGCAGAATTTTTTCCTTTTGAAACTATTTTTGCTTTTGGAAATGATTCTGAAATTATGTCGCAAAGATGTTTGTTTTTGTTTTGTTGATATTTTTGGCAAAAATATTGTCCCAAAGTTTCTGATTCATTTAGAATTTCGCAAAATTCATCAAACAAATCATAAAAATCATTGTAAGAATAAAAACGATAATATTTTTTTTCTAAATTTTGTGATTTTTGAAAAGGTTCTGGAACAAAATCATTTTTATAATCTTGATTTTTTATCCACTGGGAAATTGAAGATTTTTGATTTGCAAGTTGCAGAATGTTTTGGATTTTTGGAATAAATTGTTTTCGGCTGCCAAAAGAAAGCATGGCAGCAATAAAAGAAGCAACTTCTACGTCGGCTGTTGAATATGAAGTTGCGGGCAACTTTGAATGCCAACGTAAAAATTGCGATGGGTCTGAATCACAAAAAGAAGAAACTTCGTATTTTTCTGCTAGCGAAATCAGCTTTTTTTGTAATTCAGCGTTCATATTTTATGCAAAAAGTTCAGTTTCTTTAAGCCATTGAGCAAGAGCAGTTGCATCTTTGTCCAATTCTCTGTCATCTTCAACAAAAGCACTAATTTTGCGAACTTCGTCGTGAACTTTTTTAGTAAATGGAGCAAAATCATCTTTTCCTGCCAAATC
This sequence comes from Treponema sp., assembly GCA_017622055.1. Classification (GTDB taxonomy): domain Bacteria; phylum Spirochaetota; class Spirochaetia; order Treponematales; family Treponemataceae; genus Treponema_D. Next base: position 1,763 of record JAGARY010000287.1, read on the forward strand.
AACTGCTTGCATTGCTGCCAAAAGATGTGTTGCAAATTGCAAGTAAACAAGTTCAATTTGTTCTGCCCATTTTCTGGCACTAATTGTTCCCATAGAAACTTTGTCTTGGTTCAAAGCTTCTGTTGGATGGCTTGTTAAACTTACTGGGAAACAATAACTCATTACTTCACCACGAATTGCACTAATTGTAATTTGTGCAGCTTTAAATCCAAGGCGCAAACCAGCACGAGGATGATCTGCAGGTGTAAATGGAATTAAGTTTTCTGTAAGTCCGTTGAATTTTCCGTCAATAATAACTTCGGCCTGTTTATCTGAAAGATCAGAAATATTTGCCAAAGCTGTACGCATATAATCACAAGCAGCACAAATGTGTCCACCGTAGAAGTTTCCTGTGTTGTAAAGGCGACCAGCTTCAATATCAACTAAAGGATTATCGTTTGCCGAATTTAATTCTTCTGTAATCCAATTGCGGGCAATTTCCAAAGTATCGCGATAAACACCTGTAATTTGAGGTGCACAACGAATTGAATATCTGTCTTGAATTTTATTTTGTTGGGCAACAAAGCCTTTTCCGTCCATTTTTTCAATTTGACTGTTCAAAAAGTCTTCGTAACGGAAAACTCGTTTTGAATCTTTTATAATGTTGTAAACGTAAGCAGCACTTTGGCATTGTCCTGAGTGATTTTTGATTTCGCTAACTTTTGCAACAAATGGAGTATCTTTTCCGCGAGTAATTTCTGAAGTAACTGCTGTTAAAAAATCAGAAATTTTTGCAAGGCGTTCAGCTTTTTTCCAAGCCAAAGAAGCAACTGCTGTCATAACAGAAGTTCCGTTCATAATTGCAAGGCCTTCTTTTGCTTCAATTGGAAGTGGTTCAATTCCTTCGGCTTTAAAAGCTTCCATTGTTGGAACAATTTTTCCTTTGTAATAAACTTCTCTTTGTCCCATAATCACTGCCCCTAGATAACTTAAAGGAGTTAAATCTCCGGAAGCACCTACAGAACCAAGTTGTGGAATTACAGGAATAATGTCTTTGTTCAACAAAGTAACCATCATTTTTGCGAGTTGTGGTCTAATTGCCGAATGTCCGCCTTTTACATTTCCGTTTAAGCGACAAAGAACAACTGCACGAGCAGTTTCGTGATCAAATTTTGGACCAAGACCAATTCCGTGGTAAGTACAAATTACACGTTGCAATTCACCAGCTTTATCTACACTAATTTGATTGTGGCAAGAATCTCCAAAGTCTGTTGTAACTCCGTAAGTTGGAACTCCTGTTGCAATGTAATCTTCTAGAAATTTTCTTGCTTTTTCCATTGTTTCCCAGAATTGCTTATCTTCTGGAAGTTTAACTTCTTCATTTTTGTATGCAACATCACATACATCTTCAATTGTTAAACTTTCACCCTTTACAGTTTTCATTTTATTTCCTCTTTTCCTCAAAAAAAATTAGCCTATTAATGGTTTTTGCTTTTTGTAAACTGGTTCACAAGTTAAATCAACACCAAGTTTTTTAAAGATTTTTCTATCTACCTCACTTAGCATTACACTTGTATGAACTTGGCAACCTTTTAAATTTGCCAATTGTTCCAAAGCTTTTTTACAATTTTCATCATCTTTAGAAAGCATTGCCAACGCAACAAGAACTTCGTCTGTGTGAAGTCTTGGATTGTTTCCGCTTAGCAAATTCACTTTCATTTGTTGAATTGGTTCAATCATTTCTTTTGGAATTAATTTTACTTTATGATCAATTCCAGCAAGATGTTTTGTTGCATTTAATAAAAGTGCCGCACTTGTTCCCAACAATGGAGTAGTTTCAGAAGTGATGATTGTTCCGTCTGCAAGTTCAATTGCAGCAGTTGGAACTTTTGCTTTTTCAGCACGAGCTTTTGCGGCTTGGGTAACTGCTCTGTAATCTGTTGTGATTTTTGCCTGTTGCATCAATAATTCAATATTTGCAACTTCATCTTCAGAAGCATTTCCTTGAACATATTGATTTAAACAAGCGTAATATCGACGAATAATTTCTTGTTTTGACGCTTCGCAACATGCTTCATCATCAATAATACAATTTCCAACCATATTTACGCCCATATCTGTTGGAGATTTGTATGGATTTTCGCCGTAAATACCTTTGAAAATTGAATCTAAAACTGGGAAAATTTCTATATCACGATTGTAATTTACAGTTGTAACGCCATAAGCTTCCAAATGCCATGGGTCAATCATATTTACATCGTTTAAGTCTACAGTTGCAGCTTCGTAAGCCAAATTTACTGGATGTTTTAATGGAAGATTCCAAATTGGGAAAGTTTCAAATTTTGCGTAACCAGCTTTTATGCCACGTTTGTTATCATGATAAAGTTGACTTAAACAAGTGGCCATTTTTCCAGAACCAGGTCCAGGTGCTGTAATAACAACTAAAGGTTTTGTTGTTTCAATATAATCATTTTTTCCAAAACCTTCGTCACTATCAATAAGTTTTACGTTTTTTGGATATCCTTCAATTGTGTAATGATAATATGATTTGATTTTTAGTTTTTTGAGTTTTGAGCGGAATAATTTTGCAGCTTCTTGCCCATTGTAGTGAGTAATAACAACACATCCAACCATCAATCCACGACTTTGGAATTCATCTCTAAGACGAAGAACTTCCTTATCATAAGTAATATCTAAATCACCACGAACTTTGTTTTTTTCGATATCGACAGCACTGATTACAATTACAATTTCTGCAACATCAGAAAGTTGCATTAAAAGTTGCAATTTACTGTCTGGAGCAAAACCAGGCAAAACCCTTGCCGCGTGATAATCATCAAAAAGTTTTCCGCCAAATTCCAAATAAAGCTTATCACCAAATTTGGCAATCCGTTCCTTAATGTGTTCAGACTGAACTCTTAGATATTTTTCATTATCAAATCCGTTTCTCATAACGGTAGTTAATTATAACGAGTTATCAAAAAAAAAGAAATAATAAAGTGTGTTTATTTTAAACACTTACTCTATTTCTTATAATTTCGTTTAATCTTCTTTGTTGTTGTCATTTCCAAAGGATTTTCCAAAATTGTAATTCTGGTAATTCTTGCGTAAGGCTGCAAAGTTTTATTAACTTTAGAAACTTCATTTTGAATTCTTTGATTAATTTGTGCAGAATTAAAATCTTCTTCACGTTTTTGTCCTAATGCTTCGTAAGCAGAATCACTTGGATAAATTAACGCTTCAATTTCTTCAGAAGTTTCGTCTTCTTTTGTAGTATAACCTTGAACAACAATCTGTTGAATATCATCACACAATTGGAATGCATCTTCAATTTCTTCTGGATACACATTTTTTCCGCCAGAAGTAACAATCATATTTTTCGCACGACCACAAAGTGTAACATAATATTCGCTATCAATTTTTCCCAAATCACCAGTTTTAAACCAACCGTCTTCTGTAAACATTTTTGCAGTTTCTTCTGGCATTTTGTAGTAGCCTTTCATAACCATTGGACCCTTTGCAGCAATTTCTCCAATTCCGTCCGCATCTGGATTTAAAATTTTAATTTGAGCATAAGGTTCAAAAGAACGACCAACACTTTCAATTTTAAATTTTTCAAGTGGGTTTAAAGCAATAATTGGTGATGTTTCTGTAAGTCCATAACCTTGAATAAAGTTTATTCCCATTGCATTGTAAGTTTTAAAAACTGATGATGCCAAAGGTCCTCCACCACAAATGGCCACTCTTAAAGTGCTAATATTTGCTTGTTTTAATACAGGTTTAAAGAAAACACTTCCAGGATTAATTCCAGTTAATTTCTTAGTGATATACGAAAGTCCCATTAAGAAACTCATCACACCAGAAACAACAGCACCTTTTTCTTTAATTCCTTTTCTAATTCCAGAAATTAATTTGTTATAGAGCAGAGGAACTCCAAGCATTACTGTAATATGACCTTCTCGCAATTCTTTCATAAGACGTGAAACAGACATACTTTTTCCAAATACAATCTCTGCACCAACTGTAAGTGGACAAATAAATGCCGCTTGCATTGTGTATGCGTGGTGAATTGGAAGTAACGCATAGAAAGTATCTGTTGGCAAAATCAAAAGTTGTGTTTGAGCAATGTACGCATCACTAATTAAGTTTTGATGAGTAAGCATAACGCCTTTTGGCACACCAGTTGTTCCCGAAGTAAATAAAATTACAGCGTTATCGTCTGGAGTTACAGGTTCGTTAAATGCAACATCTGCCGAAGCTTTTAAATTATAAAGATGATTTTCATCCTTTTTTGGACTCAAAGAAACAATTTTTGCATTTGGATTATTATTTTTAATTGAATCGTATTTTTCTTCATCAACAAAAATAATTTTTGGTTCAGATGCATTAATTAAGTTTTGAGTTTCGTTTTCTTTTAGAGCATAATCAATTGGAATTACTGTGGCAGAAGCAACCATAGTTGCCAAATAAGCAATTGCCCACTCAGGAGAGTTTTTACCAGTTACCGCCACGTGATCTCCTTTTTGAATTCCGTTTTCAATAAGCCATTTTGCAACATTTTGAATATATTCGTACGCTTGATTATATGTTAAAGTTTGTTTTGCACCATTTTCACCTTCAAAATCTGTAAAACATGGATTGTTTCCAAAACGTTCAACATTAATCTTTATTAATTGTGGAAATGTTGGCCACTCTGTTGTAAATTCTTTACCTCTATATGGATCCAAAGCCTTCCAAGGGGTTCTAATTTTTGCTGCCATTTTAATCAAGCCTCCTTAATTTTTTCTAATATATTCT
>JAGARY010000288.1 GCA_017622055.1 Treponema sp.
CAGCAAGAGCAATAACAACAAAACCAATTATATTTTGGAAAGTATTTGATTTTTTATAAAAAAGAATAAGCAATAAGGCTAAAACAAAACAAAGAGTAAAACCGTAATACCATGGCCAATATGTAATAAATGATTGTGTCAAAATTGTGTTTAATAAATTAGCATGCAAACCAACATTGTAATATTGTTTTTCCAAAGATGTGGCACCAATATCTGTTGTTGATGTGGCTGTATTTCCAATAATACAAATTGCATCTTTAAATTTTAATTTAGATTCAGAAAAAATTTCGTTATAGTGTTTTAAAGTTTGTTCCAAAACATCAAAATCTTCATTCAAGTATGCCTTCAATTGGGTAATTATTTCTTGATTTTCACTTTGCCCTAAACTAAGCAATTTTTCTATTAATACATCTTTATATTTTTTTTCAACAAAATCTTTTAACATGCTATAAAACATTTGTCTTGAAGAAAAATATTGTTTGTATTCATCATCAGTTATTCCATCTAAAGACTTTCCTTCTTTAGAAAAACCTGTACAATTAGCTAACATTTTTTCTTTTTCTGCAGAAATATTTGAATACAAATCAATTAAAAATCTACATTCAGAAATTGCTGGTAATTCAAAGCCATTATCATCAAAAGCAAAATCACTAGCATCAATAATTATATTATTTAAACAACTAACAATTTGATTTTCATATTGATCTAAATATATCAAGTTGATTATTGGTTCGCAATTAAATGAATCATAAATATTGCCTTTTCTATAATTAACAAGAACACAACCATGATTATCTAAAGGAATTGAAATATCTTTTCTCTCTTTTGAATTAGGTAAAAGTACATTTTTTACTATTAAAGAATTATTAGTTCTAACAAGAGAAGATGAATCAACTAAATCTAAAAATGGAGAAAAAACTAATTGAGCTAAATAATAATTATTTTGAAAACTTAATAATTCAAATCTTCTTCTAACACCATCACTATCTACAACAGAGTTTGTAAAACCAACTCCATGAGCTCTTGTTATAAGTTTGTGTAATGCAGGAGTAAATCCTTTTGTTTTATTTTCATAAGTTTGAAGAAAGTTAAAATCATTATCTATATTAACTCTATACAAAGGATCATTTACATTTTGCAATAAAAATCTATTGTTTATATATTCAACTTCTGAAAGTGTTGGACTGTATCCTAAATTGATGTGATTAATTGTTAAATATGAATTTCCAAAAAATTGCAAACATTGTGCAAAATATTCATCATTATCTCTTGAAATATTTGAACCAATGTAATCTGTTAATTCTGTAAAAACAGGATTAATAACAGAAGTTATCATTTCATTTGTTAAATTTGGTAATTCTTCATTTGAATAATATCCTGTAGAAATTGCATCAGAAACTTGAAGTAATGCATCAGAAACATTAGTTCTTGCAGAATTTATACTAGAATCAATTTTTTTCTGGGCAGATGGAGCAATTCCATTTTTAGATGGAGAAATATACTCAATATCGAATACAGCATATTTTGCTTCAAGTTCTTTCATTCTTAATAAGGCATCTGCAATAACATCCCTACTCCATGGCCATTCACCTAGAGTTTCAATTGAAATATCATCAATTTCTACAAGCAAAATATTTTCGGTTTTTGGAGGTTCTTTTTTTATTTTAAGAATTGAATCATAAAATCTGTAATCTAATTTTTGAAAAATATCAAAATAACAACATACAGATAAAACTAATGAAAAGAAAATTGTAATAATTAAATTAATATATAAACTTTTAGGTTTTGATTTCACAAATAAATTATATCAAACTTTTAATTATATGTAAAATCAGAATTTTAAATTTGTTCTTTTTTTAGAAAATCCAAAGCTTTTTTTGCAACTTTTTGTTCTGCTTCTTTTTTTGATTTTCCTTTTTCAGGCCCTAAAACAAAGTCATTAATTTGTACAACAATTTCAAATGTTTGATTATGATCTGGCCCACTTTTTTTGATTACTTCATATTTTGGGAAAGATTTATATTTTTTTTGAACTTCTTCTTGGAGCAAAGTTTTATAATCTTTCATTCCTTCTTTGCAAATTAGTTCAATTTCAGGCACAATAAATGATAAAACATATTTTTCTGCATTTTCATAACCAGAATCTAAATAATAGGCTCCAATTATGGCTTCCATACAGTCTGCAAGTAAAGCAGGTTTTTCACTTCCTCCACTTAATTTTTCGCCTTTTCCCAAAACTAATAATTTATCTATTCCTATTTTTTTTGCAATTGAAGCTAAAGTCTTTTCTGAAACAACAGCTGATTTTATTTTTGCAAGTTCCCCTTCTGGATTTTCAAAATTTTTATAAAGATATGAAGCAGTTGCAAATCCTAAAACTGAATCTCCTAAAAATTCTAACCTTTCATTACTTTTTACATTGTGAACTTCATTTTGAATTGATCTATGATAAAATGCTTGGTCCAACAACTCCAAATTTTTAAATTTTATTCCTACATTTTTACAAAACCCTAATAAATGTTCTTTTTTATTTATCATAAAAATACCTCAATTCTAAATATAATAATACTTTATAAAAATGTAAAAAAAAAGGTACAAGCAAAAACTTGTACCTTCGTAAATAAATCATCTACAATATAAAAAACTATTGTTGTGATTTAATATAGTCATAAGCATCACGAACTGTTTCAAATTCATTTGCTTTTTCATCAGGAATGTTTACTCCTAATTCTTCTTGGATAGCATATACTAATTCGTATGTATCAAGACTATCTGCTCCAAGATCATTTCTGAAAGATGAATCCAAAGTAATTTTTGCTTCATCAATATCCAACTTTTCTGCGATTAATTTTTGAATTTTTTCAAACAATTCGTCCATCTTTTACTCCTATTTAATTAAGCCTTTGTTTCTGGTGTAATCACCTGACGACCACGGTAAAAACCGCATTTTGGGCAAACATGATGTGATTGAACTAAATTACCACAGTTGTTGCATTCAACTAATTGTGGAGCTTCAAGTTTCATGTTAATGCTCTGACGTCTTTTTGTAACAGCTTTAGATGTTTTACTTCTTGGTACTGCCATATATATAACCTCACTTTAATTTTATCTGATAAAACTTTAGTTATAATACAATAGTTCCAATCAGAGTGTCAACTCATTATAACAAAAATAATTATTTTGTCAAACAAATTCTTAAAATTTGTCATTTAAATTCATTATTTTTTGAATTTTTCTTTAAGAGCATCCTCTACAATCTTTGGAACCATTCTACTAATATCTCCACCAAAAAAAGCAAGTTCCTTAATTGATGAAGATTTTACAATTGTATATTTTTCTTTTGATTGTAAAAAGATTGTTTCAATATCTGGATTTAAGTTTTGATTCATTAAAGCCAAATCAAATTCATAAGCAAAATCGTTTGTAGAACGCACTCCTCTAATTAAAACATTTGCATTTACACTTTTTGCATAATTTACAATCAAGCCTGAATAACTATGAACTGTTACATTTTTAAATTTTGTAACAAGACTAGCCATCATTTCTAATCTTTCTTTTTCTGAAAACATATATTTTTTTTCAGGATTTACAGAAATTACAACATCAAGTTTATCACACAATGCTGCAGCTCTTTCAATAATATCTAAATGTCCATTTGTTGGCGGATCAAAAGATCCAGCAAATACTGCGTTAGTCATAATATATTGTTTAACTCATTTGACGAAATGTCGCAATAGATGTAATATAAGCCTATGAAATTATTTACTAAATTTTTATTTTTACTAACTTTACCAATTAGTTTTTTACTTTTTTCATGTGGTTCAACTCCAAAAGTTGAAGAGAAAGAAATTCAAGCACCAGAAAAAGTAATTGTGCAAGAAGAACCAGAAGAAATTATTGATAATTCTGATGATGTAATTTTAATTGACGAAGTTGTAGTTGATGAAACAGAAGAAGAATATTTGCGTTCTATCAATAATCTTCAAGCTGAAGAAGTTGTAACAAAATCAGAATTTGAAGAAGATAAAGCCGCAATTTTAGCAATCATTGAAGATCTTGCAGAAATTATGGAAGAAGAAGATTTTAATGCTTGGATGAATTATATTTCAAAAGATTCAAAAACTTATTATTCAAATCCAAAAAACATTAGAAAAGCACAGAAAAAACTTCCAGATAAAACTTTGCAATTGTATGGAATTAAAGATTATTTTAAACATGTATTTATTCCGGCAAGAAAAAACAGACGAGTTGATGAAATTAGATACATTTCTAAATCTTATGTAAAAGCTGTTCAAGTAAAAGATGATTCATCAATTGTTGTTTATTACTACTTTGTAAAAGAAAATGGAAAGTGGATTGTTCACATTCCTGAATTATAATTCATTGATTTTTTAACATATATGTTTTATAATTTAGAAGTTAACAAAAAATGTTAACGATTTTTGGAGGATAAAATGAAATTAACTAGAAAAGTTATTCTATCTGCATTATTGCTTACTTTTACAAGCTTTACATTTGCTCAGCAACAAACTGTGAAAAAAAATAATGAAACTAAAAAAGAAACTCAAGAAGAAGAAACATCTGTTGAAGATGAATATCTTAATGATGTTGATGGTGAAATTATCACAACATTGGCAGATTCTGATGAATACGACAATAAATTAGTTGCTTTACAATATTTGCAAGCAGCAATTGATGATGGAAATACTTCAGAAGCAGTAATTGCTGCATTAGACAAACTTGCTGGAGAAGGATTAAACAATCAATCAAGAACTAAAGGCCGCTTAATGAATAACTTCCCAGAAATTAGACGTCAAGCATGTTTATTAATGGCAAAAGTTCCTACAGAACATTCAAAAAATACTTTAATTTCAATTGCTGTAGCAGACAATGAACCAATGGTAATTGCTGCTGCATGTAAATCTTTAGGAGAAATTGGTATTAATGAAAATGACGAAACTGTTGAAGCAATTGCATTTGCAAACAGAAGAAACCAAGTTTTAAATCCAACAAGTAGTTTGGCTTTAGAAGTTTTGAATGCTTTTGAAGTTTTGGCAGATTCAACAGAAAACAAAAAAACAATGATTGATGCAATTGCTAGAATTTCAGTTGATCACAAATATGTAACACCTGTTAGACAAAAAGCACAAAAATTATTAAAATCACTTTCATCTTCAAATTCAGATGATTCTGAAAAAAAAGATAAAAAAAATAAAAAGAACAATAATACAGAATCAGAAACTATAGAAGTAGAAAAATAATAAATAAATACGTCCGGTCAAGGCACGCTTTGCTCAAGGCCTTGACTCGGCCGTTTTTAGGGTTTGTATTAAACCCTAAATCAAAATTTAGAAAGAGCTGTCAAATTCAATCTTATTTCTTGTTTTTGACAGTTCTTTTTTTTAGGAAAAATTATGGAACCAATTATATTAGCTTCATCTTCACCAAGAAGACAAGAAATATTCAAAATGTTAAAAATTCCATTTAGAGTAATTATGCCAAACATTGAAGAGTCATTTTACCCTATTGTGGAAAAATCAAATGTTCCAGAACTTTTAGCAAGAGAGAAAGTTTTATCAGTAATAAAATCTTTACCTCCAGAACAAGAGATTCCTTGGGTTTTAGGTGCTGATACAGTTATTCTTTTTGAAGATGAAATATACGGAAAGCCACAAAATCAAGATGAAGCTTTTGAATTCCTAAAGAAATTTCAAGGTAAAACACATACTGTTATTACTTCTTTAGTTTTGTACAACGGAAGAAAAAAATCTACAACTTCAAAAACATGTAAAACAGAAGTTACTTTTGCTCCAATGTCAGATGAAGAAATTCAATGGTATGTAGATACAGGAGAATGGCACGGTGCTGCTGGTGGATACAGAATTCAAAGTTTAGCATCATGTTTTATTCAAAAATTAGAAGGTTCATATAGTTGTGTAATTGGGTTGCCAATCTTTGAACTTTACGATATATTAAAGGAACAAGGTTATTCTATTTTAGAATAATTTTAATAAAAAGTTCGTAGAACTTTATAATCCTCCGTGCGCTTAGCGTAACGAGAAACAGAGTATGGGGTAAGAATTAATAATTCTTACAACGTGAAGGAGTACATCATGGCTGTAGTTACCATGAAAAACCTATTGGAATCTGGAGTTCACTTTGGACACCAGGTAAAACGTTGGGATCCACGTATGAAGAAATACATCTTCGCAGAAAGAAACGGGATTCACATTATTGACTTGCAGAAAACAATTGCTGCAATCAAAGACGGATACGACGAAGTTCGTAAAGTAACAGCATCTGGAAAATCAATCCTTTTTGTTGGTACAAAAAAACAAGCACAACAAGCTGTACAAAAAGAAGCTGAACGTTGTGGTATGTTCTATGTAAACAACCGCTGGCTTGGTGGTATGCTTACAAACTTCTCTACAATCAAAAAATCACTTCAACGCCTCAAGAAAATTGAAAAGATGGAAGTTGACGGAACTTTTGAAAACTTAACAAAAAAAGAAGTTTCATCTTTACAAAAAGAAAAAGCAAAATTAGAAAAAAACCTTGGTGGTATTAAAGAAATGAAAGAACTCCCAGGAGCAATCTTCATTATTGATACACACAAAGAACAAATTGCAGTTGCAGAAGCACGCAGAATGGGAATTCCTATTATTGCTGTTGTTGATACAAACTGTAACCCAGAAGGTATTGACTTCCCTATTCCAGGTAACGACGATGCTATTCGTGCTATTTCTTTATTCACATCTATCATTGCTAACGCTGTAATTGAAAGTGATAACGAAGCTGGTCTTAAGATTCTTGAAAATCTTGGTGATGAAGAAGAATTTATCCAAACAGATGCAGCTATTAAAAATGAAGATGAAGAAATTGTTGATTATTCAAACTATCAACCAACAGAAGTAAAAGAAGAAGATATCGAAGCTGATGATAAAGACAGCCTCGTTGATGAAGATAAAATTTACAAGGACTAATTTATGGAAATTAAAGCAGCTGATGTAAAAGCACTTCGTGATAGAACTGGTGCTGGAATGATGGATTGTAAAAAGGCTTTGGTTGAATGTAACGGAAATCAAGACGAAGCTGAAAAATACTTAAAAGAAAAAGGTCTTGCTGCTATGGCTAAACGTGCTGAACGTGCCACAACAGAAGGAAGACTTTTTGTTCGTCAAGAAGGAAACAAAATCATTGTTGTTGAATTAACATGTGAAACAGACTTTGTTGCAAAAGGTACTGATTTTGTTGAACTTGGTGAAAAAATGCTTGATGTAACAATTGAAAAAGGTTACACAGAAATTACTGATGAACACAAAAAAATGCTTGAAGATTTGGCAGTAAAAACTCGCGAAAACATGAATGTTGCTAAAGTTGAAGTTATTGAAATTGCTGATGATTCTTGTGGTGCTTTCTATGTTCACTCAGACAAAAAAACTGGTGCTGTTGTAGTAGTAAAAGGTTCTACAGCAGATGCAGTTAAAACTTTTGCTTACGATTGTTGTCTTCACATTGCAGCATTCACACCATCTTATACATCTAAAAAAGATGTTCCACAGAGCTACATTGATGAACAAGCTGATATTTTCAAAGCTCAAATGGATCAAGATGAAAAAATGGCAGGAAAACCTGACAATGTTAAACAAGGTATCTTACAAGGAAAAGTTAACAAACACCTTGCAGAAATCTGTTTTGAAGATCAAATGTTCGTAAAAGACGACAAAAAAACAGTTACAGCTAAATTGGCAGAAGTAGGAAAAGAAAATGGTGCAACACTTTCTTTTGCTTCAGCTAAATTATATGTACTTGGAAAATAATTAATTTTCTGAAAAGGGGTTTTTCAATATTTGAACTGCCCCTTTTCTTTGTTATAACTTTATAAAATTTTATTTAAGGGGATTATTTATGGCAGAAACATGTGAAGTTCGTATGGAAAAAACTATTGCATCTTTAAAAGATTCATTTAACACAATTAGAACAGGTCGTGCTAATGCGGCTATTTTTGATAAAGTTCGTGTTGATTATTACGGAAGTAAATCGCCATTAAATCAAGTTGCTACAATTGCAATTCCAGAAGCTCGTTCTGTTATTATTACTCCTTTTGACAAAACTTTAATTGGCGAAATTGAAAAAGCAATTCAAGTTGCAGATTTAGGATTAAATCCTTCTAACGACGGAAAAGTAATTCGCATTTCTATTCCTGCTTTAACAGCTGAACGCCGCAAAGAATTAGTAAAACAAGCTAAAACAATGGCAGAAA
>JAGARY010000289.1 GCA_017622055.1 Treponema sp.
AAAACTGCATCGATTGTTGTACCGATGTTACTTCCTAAAACTAAGGCTGCAGAAAGTTTCCAATTAATTGAACCTGTAGCGGCCATTGTTAAGATAATTGCTGTGAAAGCACTTGAAGAATGGATGAGACCAGTTAAAACAGCTCCAATCAAAACTCCCACAATGATTCCTAAGAATCCCCAATCTGTAATGCTGTTTATAAAACTTACAGACTCTGGATTTAATGAAAGAGTGTCTCCAAGTAAGTCTAAACCTAAAAATAACATTCCAAAACCTAGGAAAAGGTCTGAAAAGTTTTTGATTTTTGATTTTTTTAATGTTTTTAGAAAGAAGCCAATTCCAATTAGTGGTATTGCTATTGCAGATACTTTAAAAGAAAAACCTAAGAATGAAACAATCCATGCAGTAACTGTTGTACCGATGTTTGCTCCAAAAATGATTCCAATTGCTTGTGTTAAAGAAAGAATTTGTGCATTAACAAAACTAACAACCATTACAGTTGTGGCACTTGATGACTGAATGATGCCGGTAACTAAAAGACCTGTAAAAACTGCTGTGAATCTGTTGCCAGAAACAACGCTTAAAAGTTTTTGTAATTTGTTTCCAGCTCCTTTTTGTATTCCACTACTTAATAAATCCATTCCCCAAAGTAAAAGGGCAAGGGCACCAACAAAATTAAAAATGATAGATATAATAGAAAGTATCATCGTTGTCCTCTTTTTCAAAAAATATATTAATTGTGGGGGAATGGTAAATAATTTTTAAAAATATTTAACAGAAATCTAACAAAAGAAAGGGATGATGTGTAAAAAAAACTGTCCAAAAATTATAATTCAAGCAATTTTGAAAAAGTTTCATCACAGATATCAGAAACTGCTTTTGAGATTTGTTTTTTTTGTTCAAGTAATAAATCTGCAATTAAGTTTTCTTTTAAATGTATTTCTACGGGAGGAATATTTTCATTTAATAATTCAGATGGAGTTGTGTTTAGTGCTTTTGAAAGTTTTAATAATGTTTTATCACTTACCCAAGTTTTACAGTGTTCAATATCTGAAAGGTATGGTAATGAGATATCTGCATTTTCAGCTAATCTTTCTTGTGTTAAGTGTAAATTCTTTCTAAAAATTCTAATGTTTTGTGAAAGTATTTTTCTTAATGATAAATCTGCATCTGAAATATCATCATTTTCTTTACTCATATTAATATTATATGATAATATCATTGGTTGACAAAATATGTAGTTTACATATAAAATAAATCTATGTTGTTATCATTGGTTTTGAATAAGAAAAAATTTTGTTTTTTTATCACGTTAATATGTAATTTTTTACTTTTTGCAAAAAATGTACCTGAATGGTATGAACATAGAGAAGTTATATATCCTGATGGTTTTTATATTACGGCAGTTGGTGAGGGAGATTCAAAACTTGAAGCAGAAATATCGGCTTTGTCTGGGATTTCTATGTATTTTAATATACAAACTGAAGTTACTAATGAATTAGAACGAACTATGAAAGAAGTGGATGGTTCTAGTTATAGTTTTAATAAAAAAACAGAAATGGATGAGCGAGCTAAAGTTTCTTCTCAATCTGAATTTTTTGGTGTTCAATTTGATGAGTGTTTTTTTGTAGATGGTAAATTTACTACTATTGCATATATTGAACGAGATTCTGTATTTGATGTTTATTATCAAAGAATAAAATCTGCTACATCTAAAATGGAATCACTTCTATTAACTGCAGAAGATTTTAATAATCCTCTCTCTGGTTTGGAAGCTGCGGAAGAGGCTGTTCCTCTTGCAGATTATGTTTCTGAATTAATGAAGATGGCTCGTATTGTAAAAAAATGTGATGAATCGTTTTTTATGGAAGAAAATGCATTAGTTCAAAGAGCATATAATTCTTTGGAAATTTGTAGACAAAATCTAACATTTCACTTGATTATAAAAAATGATTATGAAGATATGATTTATACTACTTTGTCTTCATTAATGGAAAGTGCTGGTTATTCAGTTTCAAAGTATGATGGGATATGTTCAATTCCGGTAAACGTTTCTATTGAAAAAACAGAGTCGTCTTCTGCTGTATTTTTGTACTGTGGCTTAAATGTAAAAATATCAGATGGAACAGGAAGAGATTTTTTTTCTTACTCAAGAACATTTCCTAAAAAAGGTGGAAAGACAGAACGGCAAGCTTACAACAGAGCTTTTCAAGTTATGCAAGAAGAATTGAAAAATTCTTTTATTCAGGAATTTTCTGAAAGATTAATTAGGTAAACTATTTGCATTGCAAATAAAAAATAAGGTGGTAAAAAATGAAAAAAATCTTAAAAATTGGTGTTGTTTTGTTTGCGTTTTCTATGTTAGCAAGTTGTGCTAGTAAACCAGAAACTGAAGAGAGTAAACCAAAAGTTTCAAAGTCAGTTAAAACTGAAATGATTGATTGGAAGGGTGCGTCT
>JAGARY010000290.1 GCA_017622055.1 Treponema sp.
TTGCTTCTCTTTTTGCCGGATGAATATTAAAATCAATTAAATCTGGACGAATATTTATAAAAACAGCTGCCACAGGATATGTTCCGTTTGGGAAAAATCCTTGACCTCCATATTCAACAGCTTGAACTAAAGCATATTCTTGAATGCGTCTTCCGTTTGTGTAAATAAAAATCTCTTTTTTGTTAGTTCTAGAAACTGCAGGTTCTCCAATAACAACAGAAAAACTCCAATCGCCGTCAATGCTTGAATTTTCCAATTGATAAAAAAGTTCAGAAGGTTCTTTGTAAGAACAAGCCATGCAAAATCTATCTTTTAAAGACTGATTTTCGGGCAAATCTAATTTTGTTTCTCCGTCTTGAATAAATTTAAATGCAATATCTGGCCTAGCTAGTGCTTTTTCTATAAAAGTGTTTTTGCACATCAACGCCTCAGTTCCCGCTCGTTTTAAAAATTGACGGCGGGCAGGGAAGTTTTCAAATAATCCTTCAGATTGTACAATTGTTCCTTCTGTTTGTGGAACTTCTTCAATAATATGATCTTCTGTAACGCTTGCACGCATTTTAAATCCGCCGCTAATTATGCTTAGTCGGGCAACAGCGGCAATTGAAGCCAAAGCTTCACCACGGAATCCTAAAGTTGTTAGATTCATTAAATCAACTTCTGTAGAAATTTTGCTTGTGGCATGTGGGCGGGCACAATTTTGTAAATCTTCTTTTGTCATGCCGCAACCGTTATCAATAATTCTGATTTTTTCGATTCCACCGCCAGAAATTTCAACAATAATTTTTGTAGCACCAGAGTCAATGGCGTTATCCATCAATTCCCGGACAATGGCGTTTGGGCGGTCAATAACTTCACCGGCAGCAATTTTACGAGCAACTTCTACATTTAACGTTCTAACAGGATTTTCTAAACTCATTTTCTTGTTCCATTTAATTCAGAATCGTCAGAAAATAAATCCATTTGTGGAGGATTTTCTTTTTCCATTGGAACTGGTTCTGTCATTAAAATTTGGATTTTTCCTTCAATTTGGTCCAGTTGTTTTTCCATTCCTTTTGCAAGACTAATTCCTTGTTCAAAATCTTTAAGAGCGTCTTCCAAAGAAATGTCTGGACGTTTAATATCAATTGTCAATTCTTCTAATTTTTTTAAGTTTTCTTCAAATGTGTTCATATTTATTCCTTCTGTTTTTTTTGGCAATTGTCACTGCAATGA
This sequence comes from Treponema sp., assembly GCA_017622055.1. Lineage (GTDB taxonomy): Bacteria > Spirochaetota > Spirochaetia > Treponematales > Treponemataceae > Treponema_D. Next base: position 1,216 of record JAGARY010000290.1, read on the forward strand.
CGAATTATAATAATATTTTTACTTTTCAACTCCAGTTGTTTTTGCAAATATTTTTCCACTTGCAGGACGAATAATCAATTTATCATCCACTTTCATGGAAGCAGAATCACGAATAACAGTTCCATTTTCATCTGTTACCATTGAATAACCACGTTCCAAAATTGTTTGGGGACTTGCGTTTTCTAAAACTGTTTTGCTAGTTTCAATTTTTTGACGCAAATCAGAAATCTTTTTTTTCATATTTTCAACAAGATTTTCTTTTGCAGTTGCATATCTGTTTAGCAGCGGTTGTTGAATATTTCTAAAACGAACTTCAAGATTTTCTGGATTAAAAGATTTTATCATCAATCTTGTATTTTCAACCCGTTGCTTAATTGCTGTATACATTGAATCTTTGTAGTAGGTTAGTTGTTGTTGAATATCCCCCAAAAGTGGAACCACCATCTCTGCGGCTGCGGATGGTGTTGGAGCACGTCTGTCTGCTGCAAAATCGCTAATTGCCCAGTCAATTTCGTGACCAACTGCCGAAATTGTTGGAATTTTTGAATTTGCAATTGCACGAACAACAGATTCTTCGCTAAAAGGCAATAAATCTTCCAAAGAACCACCGCCACGGCCAATAATCAAAACATCACAAAGTTCATAAAAATTGGCAAGTTCAATCATTTTTACAATTGTTTCTGCCGCTCCTTCACCCTGAACAATTGCTGGCAAAATATTTACATTAATTGTAGGATTTCTTCGCTTTGAAACGTTTAAAATATCACGAATTGCCGCCCCAGTAGGACTTGTTACAACACCAATTGTTTTTGGAAACATTGGCAAATTCTTTTTTCTGTTTGAATCAAAAAGTCCTTCTGCCGCCAATTTCTTTTTACGTTCTTCAAGCATTTGCAAAATGTTTCCCTGTCCTGCAAGTTCCATTGAAGTAACAATAATTTGATAATTCCCCTGTGGGGCATATACAGAAAGACTCCCTTTACAACGCACTTTATTTCCATCTTTTGGACTAAAAGAAAGTTTGCTTGCGGCGCCTCTAAAAATAACCGCTTTAATTTGGGAATCTGAATCTTTAAGAGTAAAATAAATGTGTCCAGCAGCACTTGGCCGCCAGTTAGAAATTTCCCCTTCCAAAGTAATATTATTAAAAGATGCCTCTAAAATCTCTTTAATAAGACTTGTAATTTGAGTAACAGTAAAAATTGTATCTGATGCAAATAAATTGTTCATTTCCCTTCCACATATTTATTTTTTTTCGTCCCTGGGATCCGCAAAATAAAGTTTTGCTCACTTTTTTTCTTCACAATGAAACGAATTCTAATTTATTTTATTAACTTAATCAACAGATTGCCGATAAACAAGAGATGAAAAGTATTGTAATTTTTTATGACGACAAAAACTCAAAATACAAAGATGAAAAAATCTTTAATGGAAAATCTAGCGTAGAATTAACAAAAGAATTGTTTTTGAATAATGATTTTTCTAAAAGCCTTCAAAAAATTCAGGAATCTGACATTTTTACAATTAAAAATTGTCAAAACCTTTTAGAGCTTTTTACTCAAATGAATGAAATTACAGAAAAATCAAAAGCAGATTTTGTAATTTTTTCATACAACGATTTACCATTTTTAAATTATAAAATTACTAAGGAATTAATAGAATATCATCTTGAATACAAAGCAGAATATACTTTTGCTGATGGTTTTGCTTACGGCTTTTCACCAGAAATTATTGATTGCGGTACTTTAAGAATTTTGTTGGAACTTGCCAAAACAAGTCAAAATAATCAAGCTCAAAAAGAACATAATAGGGAATCAATTTTAGACTTTATAAAAACAGATATAAACTCTTACGAAGTTGAAACTGTCCTTTCCCAAGAAGATTGGCGTCTTTTACGTTTTGCATTCCATTGTGGAAAAAAAGACAACTTTCTGCAATGTAAAAACCTTTTTGAAAAATTAAATCTTTCTACACAAGAAATTCAAACTGGCGACGTAGAAGCTTTTACTAAAGTTGCAAGCCAAACAATTGAATGTTTAAAAACAGTTCCAGGTTTTTACAACATCCAAATTACAGATAAAATCAATTTTGAAAGCATTTATTCACCATACACAAAAAGTTTTGCAGCAGAAAATGTAAAACAGTCAGAAAAATCTTTGGAAAATTTTGAAGAATTTACCAAATTAGTTTCTAAAATTGCAGATTTTAGTGAAAATGCAGTTGTAAATCTTTCTTGCTGGGGAGAATCTTTACTAAATCCAAATCTTTTAAAAATGATTGAATGCATTTTGTCTTATTCAGGACTTTCTGTTTTCTTAGAAACAGATGGAACTTTAGTAACAGATGATTTTTGCAACGAACTTTCTAAAATTGTAAATAATGCTTCAAAACGAACAAATGGTTTTGAAAAATTAATGATTTCAGTTTCTGTAGATGCTTTTACATCCCAAACTTATCAAAAAATCCATCCAGATTGTTCTTGTTCAAGTTCCTCAAATGATTTTGAAAAATCTGTTGAAGCTGTAAAAAAACTTTGTGCAGTTTTGCCAAATTCAGTTTACCCACAATTTGTGCGAATGAATCAAAACGAAGAAGAATTAGAATCATTTTTCCGCTATTGGAATGAAAAATCAAATCCTTCTAACGGAAACTTAATAATTCAAAAATACGACGATTTTGCAGGTTTACTTCCTCCATGCAAACCAGCAGATTTGTCACCTTTAGAAAGAAATGTTTGTTGGCATCTTCGCCGAGATTTTACAATTTTATTAAATGGAGATGTTCCATCTTGCAAAACATGCTTATTCGGTCAAATTAATGGAAACGTTTTTGAATCTTCATTGGAAGAAATTTGGCAAAAAAACAATCAATCAATAGAAGAACAAATAAAAAA
>JAGARY010000291.1 GCA_017622055.1 Treponema sp.
AATACATATAGTGGTATTACAAACGGAAAAGGTGCGTTGCAATCTGCAAAAACAAATTCTGACAATGCAAAATTTTCTGAATTGATTGAAAGATTGCAAAAACAAAATGATGGTCGTGGTACTTTGTCTTCTAGTCAAATTGCACAAGATGGTCGTTTGAATGGAGATTATTCTACAAGTTTTGCAGGAACTTTTTCTGGTGCAAAAGAAAAAAATGCTTTGCCTGTTGGTGCTGCTGCTAATCAAGCTAATTCTAATGTAAAAACAAAAACAATTGATAAAACTAGCGTTTTGTATGAAAAATCTTTGGAATTAGAAAACTTTTTTGTAAAACAAATGCTTTCAGAAATGAGAAAAACTGTTTTGAAAAGCCAAGAATCTGATTTTGCACAACAAACTTATGAAGATATGCTTTTTGATGAATATGCAACTGCAATGACAAAAAATGCAGGTTTTGGTTTGGCAGATCAAATTTATTTAAGTTTGGTTTAGTTTTAGTATATTAAGGATGTCCTCCTAGTATATAAATTTACATCTTTCAAGGTTACTATGCGTCGCGTAGTAACCTTTTTTTGTCATTACTAGAAAATTTCACCCCAATTTGTCATCGCGAGTACATATTTCCCCAACTTGTCATTGCGAGGAGCGAAGCGACGTGGCAATCTAGTGAGTGAAAGTGCATACACTGGATTGCCACGATATTCTGGCGAAAATCTCGCAATGACAGAGATTTAGATTGATTTGCTGCGCTCGCGACGATGTGTTTTTTTTGTATCGCACTTACAAGTTTTCTTTACTTCACACGGATTCGAAAAATCTACGATTTTTCATTTTGTTATTACTAGGAAATTTCATCCAAATTTGTTATTACGAGTACAATTTTTTTCCTCTTGTCATTGCGAGAATAATTTTTTTTCCAACTTGTCATTGCGAGGAGCGAAGCGACGTGGCAATCTAGTGGGTAATAGTGCATATACTGGATTGCCACGATTTTCTGGCGAAAATCTCGCAATGACGGAGATTTAGATTGATTTGCTCTGCATTTGCAATGACAGAGATTTAGTTTGATTTGCCTTCCCTGGGATGACGGAGTGAAATATTTGGGAAACTTTTTTTCCTATAGAATGTATCATTTTTTTACACTATAATATTCAACATACTTTTTTAATAATTTAGGGATCAACTTTTATGGAAAATATTGGAAATATAAAAAATAAATTGCCAGAAAATCTTTCTGGGGTTCATATTCATTTTGTTGGAATTAAGGGAACTGGTATGGCTGCTCTTGTGGAAATTTTGTATCACAACGGAGCAATTATTACTGGTTCTGATGTTGAAGAGCGATTTTACACTGATGAAATTCTTGAAAGTCTTGGAATTAAAGCAAAAACTTTTTCAAAAGAAAATATTACAGACAAAATTGAATATGTAATTTATTCTTCTGCTTATAAATTAGATAAAAATCCAGATTTGATTGCCGCTGTAGAAAAAAATCTTCCATGTTTGCTTTATACACAAGCGTTGGGAAGTTATAGTTCTTTGTATTATTCTTGCGGAGTTTGCGGTGTTCACGGAAAAACTTCTACCACAGGATTAGTTGGAACAATTTTAAAAGAATTAGATTTACCAACCCAAACTTTAGTTGGTTCAAAAATCAAATCTTTTGGGGACACTTGCACTTTTACAAGCGATGCATTTAAACAACTTGATTCAAATGCAAAAAATCGGAAAAATTCTGTTTTTGTTGCAGAAACTTGTGAATATCAACGCCATTTTATGGAATTTTTTCCAAAAAATATCATTTTAACTTCTGTAGAAAGCGATCACCAAGATTATTATCCAACTTACGAAAGTATTAGAGATGCTTTTGTTGATTATATTTGCAAGTTGCCAATTGGTGGAAATTTAATTTTTTGTTCTGATGATAAAGGTGCTGTTGAAACTGCTTTAATTGCAAAATCAAAACGCGGTGATATTAATTTTATTCCTTATGGCATAAATGATTTTTCTTGTGATTTAGGGTTTAATACAAACCCTAAAAACGGCCGAGTCAAGGTCTTGAGCGAAGCGTGCCTTGACCGTACGTATTTAGGGTTTAATACAAACTCTAAAAACGGCCGAGTCAAGGCCTTGAGCAAAGCGTGCCTTGACCGGACGTATTTTTGTGATTCTTTTAATTTTAAAATTTCATTGGGAAAAGTTGATGACGGAAAACAGTATTTTAAGATTAAATGTTTTGGAAATAAAGATTTTAAACTTTCTGTTCCAGGAATTCACGAAGTTTTGGATGCAGTTGCAGCAATTGCCTTAGTTTGCAAAATTATTGAACATTTTGGAAAAAATCCTATTGATTTTGTTGATACTATTGCTCTTGGAGTTGAAAAATTTTCTGGTGGAAAACGTCGTAGCGAAATTGTTTCTCGTTTAAAAATAAACAATAATGATGTAATTGTAATTGATGATTACGGACACCATCCAACTGCGGTAAAAACAACTTTGGAAGGCTTTAGAAATTTTTACAAAAACAGAAAAATTATTGTTGATTTTATGAGCCACACTTATTCAAGAACTCAAAGTTTGTTAAAAGAATTTTCACAAAGTTTTGATAGTGCTGATATGGTTATTCTTCACAAAATTTACAGTTCTGC
>JAGARY010000292.1 GCA_017622055.1 Treponema sp.
AATGGAGTATTATTATGGGAGCACGTGGAGAACTTTTTACAACTCAAATCTTTTTAGACAATCGTTCATATTTTTTCAATGTAAAAGAAAATCGTACAGGTGATGTATTTCTTCAAATTGTAGAAAGCAAAAATAAAGATGGTGCAGATTTTGACCGTCACCAAATTGCAATTTTTTCTGAAGATATGCAAAAATTCCTTCAAGGTATGGAAAAATCATTAGAATTTATTGAAAAAGACAGAAAAGCAAAACAAAAAGCGGCTAAAGAAAAAAGAGCTGCAAAAGATGCAAAATATTCAAAAGGTGCAGCAGGAAAAAAAGTTTATCGTGTAAAAGGTGAAAGAAAATCTCCAGCAGATGACGGAATTAAACGCACTGGTAGAATTCACGTTGTTTCTAAAAAACCAACAGAAAATACAGAAGAATAATTTTTTAATATCTAAAAGATAATCTTTGAATTGGGGAAGGACCAATTTTTTTGCATACTTCCTTATGATCCCGAGTTGGATACCCTTTGTGTTTTGCGTATCCATATTCGGGATATTTTTTATCCATTTCAATCATAATCCTATCACGACAATTTTTTGCTAAAATTGAAGCGGCCATTACTTCTGGGTATTTTCCATCGGCTTTTGGTTCGCATCTACATTCAAAAGAAACATCAGGACATTTTGTGCCATCTGTAATTCCAGAAAAAGAAACATCTTCAAGTTTTAATCCATTTTTTTCTAAAAATTGAGGCAGCATTTCTTTTAAATTGTCGAATGCAATTTTCATTGCCAACATGCTGGCTTCTAAAATGTTAATTCTATCAATAGTTGCGTTATCAACAAGTCCAATTCCATAACAAGCTTTTTCTTTTATTATTTCTTCAGCCAAAATGCGTTTTTTTTCAGAAAGTTTTTTTGAATCATTTAAAATTTCAATTGGAAAATCATTTGGTAAAATTACAGCACTAGCACAAACTGGACCTGCTAAAGGACCGCGCCCTGCTTCATCAAATCCTACTGTAAAAATCTTAACTTCACTCAATTTTCAACTCCAATTAATTTTTTTTATATTATTTAAAAATTTCATTATCAAGAAGTTCAATTGTAGAATTCTTATCAAAATAAAAAGTTGAAACTGAGGCATTATTTAAATCAAAATCACAATGAATTGTATTCTTTTTGATACTTCCTTCAACTCCAAAAAATTCTCCAATTCTTCCACGCTTTCCAGAAACTTTTAGTAAACTCTTAGAACAATCCACAAAACTATCTTTCAAAGAAAATAAAATAGCAGTCTCTGCATCACTGGCAAAAGTTGAATCTTTAATATTCAAACGAGTTTTTACACCAGAAATCATTGAAATATAAGAATTTGCTCTAGTAGAAGCAATCACTTTATTAAAATTTAAACTAGAATTATAACTTTCAATAAAAGTTCCATTTTTCTTAAAACTAGAAATCAATTCACAATCTGACAAAGTAAAAATTCCGTTTTCAATTTTTAACACAGGAATTATTTGATTAGAAAATCCATCATTTGCTTCTTCATTTTTTAAAACACAATCTTCAATTTCTAATGTTGAATTTTTTACAATTAATGTGCTATTTGAAGAAAAAATTAGTTGAGCATCTCCAGTATTTTGGATTTTACAATTAGTTTGAATAATTGTCTTTTTTTCTGGAAATCTAAGTTTTCCTTTTACTTTTAATATTGCAAATCTTGTTTTACCTAAATCTGACAAACATTGTTCAAAAGAAGAATATGGTTTTAATTTTGTTCCATCTGGATTTTCTACAACAGATTCTGAATCAAAATAAAAATTATACATATCAATAATTACACTATATTCAGAAACTAAACTTTTGCTTTTGCCATTATACGAATATGCGCAAATTTTATAATATTCAACTTGTTCACTTTTTGGTGTAAATGAAATTTTATAATCATTTGGAACTTTTTTGTACTCATCAAATTCTATATTTTCAAAAATTGAATCTTGAGCCGTATAGCTTTTTGTAACATCAGAAATAACAAAAGGCTTACTTATGCTAACGTACAAATCTGCATTATTTACAGAATTAATTGTAATATCAACTTTTTTTCGTGAATAAAAAGCATTTTCATTAGAAATAATAATTGGTTGTTCTGGCAAAAGTTTATCTACAACATAACTTTCAGTAAATTCACCTTGATAAATTGAATTTGAATAAACTTGCAAACATATTTCACCAGAAATTTTGTCGCCAAAAAAAGTATCTACACCAATTTCTGTAAATAATTGCTGAACTTCAGAGTTTTTTTCATCTTTTACGCCTAATGTATAAGAATCGTGGCCAATTAAAGTGTAGGTGTAATTTCCATCAGGAGAAATATCTACATTTAAAGTTGGTTTTTTAGGCAATTCAAAATATTCAATAGGATTTCCTTGTTCAAAAGCAATGCTTTGCCAATAAATCATGTGATTTTCGTTTCTATCCAAAGTGATTGGTTCTTTTGGTAGCGTCCACATTCCATTGTCAATT
>JAGARY010000293.1 GCA_017622055.1 Treponema sp.
CACTTGTTGTAGAAAAAATATTTTCGGTTTTATCACTAATAAAAAATCTTCCTAGAGAAATATCAATGGTAGATTTCTTCATTGGAACTTGCCCAGACACTTTTAATAAAGTTAAATCAAGAATATTTTGAAAAACTGGTTCTCGTTGGGAATTTATATCTGCAATATAAGCTACTTCAGAATTTAACTTCCAAATACCATCCTTAGACAATGTATTAGACAACCAAACATGCAAACCATTTTTTTGAGTAAAAGAAAACTCAGCACTTTTATTTTTGTTAGGAGATATATCATACCCAATAGTAGATTCGTTATCAAAAACTCCTCCCCATTCAAAAGCGAAACCTTTAGTCAAAATCAAAAAAATAGAACAAAAAACAATAAAACTCTTTTTCATATACAATTCACTCACTATAAACAAACTACTCTATTTCTATAACTTGATTTCCATAAAAAAAGGCACAAGTAGTATATAAACTCAGTGCATCTTGTCCAGAAACATAAGAAGAAGGATCTTTTGCTTTATCAATTATTCCGTCAATTTTTAACTGTTTAAACACATATCGAGGAGAATTATTTGTAAGACGGCACATTAATCCACCTTTTACTTCCCAAATTTGAGAATAGACAAAAGCTATATTTACTAAAGGAATTTTTTCATCCTTATAAACCATAGATTTTATTTGTCCTTTATCGTATAAAGCTTGAATTGCATCGTCATACGAAGCATCATCGCTTATTAAATTTTGGGCTGAAGCAGAGATATAACACACATCGCCATAAGTAACCTGTTCAGAATTCAAAATTTCCGAAATTTTGTCATTTGACTGAGCAAAAACTACAAAAGATTTTAAAATAAATAATAAAAATAAAAATTTAACTTTCACGGTTAAAAGTTTACACCACTTTTTTTTGATTGTCTACAATCTTAATATCCAATTTCTATACTAAACTGAAATTTAAATAATTTCTGATGAAGATAAATATGAAAGTCAAAATGAGTGTTAAACATAGTTTCCGTTAATCTCCCAATTATAGGAACAAAATCTAAGTCTAAACTAAATGAAACATAATCTGCATAAATTGATTCTGTAAAAGTTCTACGGAATGATTCAACATCAAACATATTCGGCAAAGAAGTTTTTTGTGTATCATATAAAAAAGAACCTGTATATCCAAATTTTAAACCAACTCTAGAAAAAAACAAATTTAATATAGGAACACCTTGATTAATTTCCATTCCAAATAACAAAATTTCTGAACTAAACTTTAATGCTGTACCAATTTCCTTAAAAACATCTAAGGATAAAGTTGCAGGAACACTAAGGACCATACCTTGATACATTGATAATGGAGTTAGCCTTGGAATTGCAATTCCTAAAGAAAAACCAAAAGTAAATTGTTCTACGCTGTATACAAAATCAGATAAAGACTTCATCACTTCATTTGAGTAAGAATTTTGAGTTGTTGATTCATCAGTTGCTTCAAGTTTTTCTTGTTTTTTTTCTTCCAAGAACTTCATAGTTTTATCTAAATCCCAAAAAGCAGATAAACTAGAAGAGAGAGTAAGACCTCGCTTTTCAAAAGAAGACACTCCATATTGATGCACATTTGAATAAGTTACTGTTGATTGAAGTAAAAATGTTTTGTATGACTCTTCAAACTTTGGCCAATTTGAAAGATTAGGAAACTCTTCAATCTGATTCTTATCAAAATAATATGTAGAAGCTCCCAATTTTGATTGAACATCCATATTTAATTTTCGGAATGTCATTCCCAAAGGAATTTGCCAAGCGGTTGTTAATAAAAGTTCACCATTGTAAGTTCCTTCAAAAGGATCAAAAGCAAAAATTGAACCTAGAGAAATGTCCACTGGTGTTGAAGTGTTTTCAATAAAAAAGGAAAAAGCCCAGTTTTTAGAAAAATCATCCATTCCATCAAGCATTTTCTGTAATGTATCTGAATTTGGATTTGTAAAATATTCAAAATCAATATTAGCAAATCCAAAAGCCGCAGAAAAAATCATATCTGTATTTAACAATGGATCTGTATTAGTAATATAGGTTAAACCTAATCCAGGCCACATTTTTGGACCATCAGTCATTGAAATTTGTTTAACAGGTAACATTGGAATAAATAAACCATGAAACCAATATTTTAATGGATTATAATTTTTGTAATTATTGTAGCCCCAAGTTTCAGAAGCTAAATATGGTAATTCTACGTTAGACTGTTGAACATAGCCTTCTGAAAAATCCAATAAATCAAAAGGAATCTTCTTTAATTCGTTGTATTCTATTTTATTTGCAGAATAGAATAATTCATTATTATGCAAAACAGGATAATTTACGCCACCATGAATATCAGTTTTTTGCAAAAAAACTTTGTTTGGTATTTTGTTTTCATCTATTTGGAAAATACCCAATCTAGTAAAGCCGACTTTTCCATTTGGAATAAAAGAAAATGAATATTTTTGTGTTTTTGTATCATCTGAAAAATTGTGCAATTCTCTAATTTTTAGTGATTTTGAATTTTCATCGTATAATTGGAAAACATTTTCTTTTTCTGATGATAATTCAACCGCAAAAATATAATCTTGCAAATTCTGATGAACAACACAAAACATCAAATCATTTTCAACAAAAACAGGACAAGACGGAATTGTATCATAATCAAAAGTTCTTTCGTAAAGCAATTGGGTATTAGAATCATCATATTCTTCTATTGACTCAAAACCAGATAAGTCTACATCAATTTCAAGTTTTTCGTATAACGAAGGAATTGTATAAACTTCAATTGAAGGTGCCTTATCTTTTACATTAATTCCAGCAATTACATACAACCCATTTTTAAGTTGAACAATAGCCCCTTCACGTAAATCATAACTTTCCTTAAAAAACGAGCGTTCTTGAATATCGTAAATCCAAGACACTTCAGATTTAAATTCATCACGATTTTTTATTTGTGTATATGAAACCACCAAAAATCTTCCGTCAGGAGAAACAGTAATTCTGTTTACATCACTTGCCAAAAATAATAACTGACGCATTTTGATATCTTTTGAAGGGTCTAAAATATCAACTTCGTGTCTAATATCATCATACCAAATAATTCCATAGGGAGTTGATAATATATTTTTAATTGCTCCTTCTGTATCATTTTTTATTACTTTTGAACTGTTTTTTTCAAGTTCTTCCATTAATTCTAAATCTTCTGGCAAAGGAATTGTATCATAAAAATCATTCCAAGCTGAAGAAATAGAAACATTGTACACTTTAAAAAAGATTCCCGAAGTTAAATAAAGATGTAATTTTCCACATTCGTTCCAAAATTCCAAAAATTTTTCCATTCCCCAACGTTGTTGTATAAATGCAATAAAAGCCGCACCAGCCAAAGATGAAAAATCATTTTCTGTTTTTGTGTTTTTCATAACAGAGATTTGAGTCCAATTTGGAAATTTGTTTTGCGCTTTTGCTAAAACTAATTGTTGAAGTGCAAATTTGTCGTTTAACATCCCCTGACCATCACTACTACCTTCCACAAATGAAAATCCTTCTGCAAAAGAAAAAGGCAAATTTATAAAAGGAATAGGTTGAAACATATCTGAAGGAATAAATTTTTTAACAACTTGAACAAATTTAGAAGAAACTGAATATTGAACCGCTTTTGCAATTTCTTGAAATAATAAAGAAAGAACAGTATTTTCAAAAAGTGCAGTTTCTACAGTTGGAACACCTTCAAAAATTACAATTCTATTGTAAGGATTTGGGGAATATGTAATTTCAAGTTTATCAGAATCGGGAGAAATTATAATTGGCATTCTGATTTTTTCATCTGGTTTTACAGTTTCGTAAGCTTGTTCGTATAACAAATCTGCATTTTGAATAACAAGATTTGCTGTGTGTAATGATTCATCACAAAAAATAACATCAAAATATTGAGTTTGGGCCACTTTCATTTTTCTTGGACGCCCCAAAACACCAGCAAAACACGAGAAAACTAAAAAAATAAATAAAAAAACACAGAATAATCTTTTCAATAGCTTAATTTTATTACAAAAATCAATTATTTACAAAATGATTCAAGAACTTCTTTGTAAATTGCCAATCCTTGTTCAACTTCTTTATCTGAAATTGTTAATGGTGGTAAAAATCTTACAACATCTGCACCAGCAACTGTTGTACAAAGACCTTTTTCCAAACATTTTACTTCAATATCAAAAGGTTTTACGGAAGAGTCAATTTGAGTTCCAATCATTAAACCACGACCACGGACACCTTTTACAATTGGAAGAATCCAACTAGAAATGGCACCACGAATGTAATCTCCAACGTGGTTTACTCTATCTAAAAATTCCCAATCTGCTACAGTTTCTAGAACAACTTTTGCAGCGGAACAAACTAAAGGATTTCCTGCAAATGTAGACTGATGATCTCCTGCTACAAAAACGTCAGCGGCTTTTCCGCGGAACAAACAAGCTCCCATTGGTAAACCGCCAGCAATTCCTTTTGCCAATGTAACAACTTCTGGCTTAAAGTCTAAAAAGTCGCTGGCAAGGAAAGTTCCTGTACGTCCAATTCCAGTTTGAACTTCGTCCGCCATAACAATTGCTCCAGCTGCCCTTGCCGCGTCACTTGCCGCTTGAATCCATGCTGGGTCCAAAAGATTAACACCACCTTCCCCTTGAATACATTCAACAAAAAATGCCGCAGTTGTATCATCAAAAGCAGTTTTTATTGCTTCGTAATCATTTGCTTTTATTGTTTTAAAACCTTCAGGATAAGGAGCAAAACATTCTGGATGAAATTTATCTTGACCAGTGGCAGTTAAAGTTGCCAAAGTTCTTCCGTGAAAAGAATTTTCCAAAGTTACAATTGTTTTTCGTTTTTCGCCGCCGTTTAATTGACCATATTTTCTTGCAAGTTTAATAGCAGCTTCGTTTGCCTCTGCCCCGGAATTTCCAAAATATCCTTTTTCAAAACCTGTAACTTTTAAAAGTTCATCTGCATATACAAGTCCAATATCAGAAAAATAATAATTTGAAATGTGAATTTGTTTTTTTGCTTGTTTTGCAATTTCCCGAACAAGAGGTTTATAGTTGTGACCAAGACAGTTTACGCCAATTCCAGAAATAAAATCGATGTACTTTTTGCCCTTTGCATCCCACATTGTGGCATTTTTACCTTTTACAAAAGTTAAATCAAAGGATCCATAATTGTTTAAAATCATTTTTTTCATAAAACACCCCTTGTTCAGAAATTAATAAATTACTAAACAATGGGATTATGACATCATTTTTTATTTTTGTGAATGCTTTATTCGTTTTTCTTGATACAAATTCTCATCAGCAACTTTTAAAAGCATTTGAATATCATGATTATCTACATCAAAATTAACAGCCCCAACACTTATAGAAAGTGTAAATGGCAAGTTATTCTTTTTAGAAAAATCTTCATTCAAAGATATTAGTTTTTCACGCAAAGCAGAAACTTTTTCGCTTGGAAAACCTGGAGCCACAACACCAAATTCATCACCACTTAATCGACCAACTACATCAGAATCTCTAAAAGCAGCTTTTAAAACTTGGGCTTCAACCTTAATTGCCAAGTCTCCAATTTTATGACCATAAGTATCATTAATAGTTTTAAGACCATCCAAATCAAAAAACATAACACTTCCTGTTTTTCCCATAGAAGAAGAAAGGGAAGCTAATTTTTGACCATAATCATAAAATCCTCGTCTATTTAACACACCTGTCAATTCATCAGTTTTTGATTTTATGTTTAATTTTTGGTTTTCCAATATCAACTCATTACGTTTTGTAATATTTTGAGAGTTAGTATAGGCTTGGAATAAAGAATTTGCCAAAATTTTTCCATATATAGAAATTAAAGGGTAATTGTGACCTTGGAACAAAGCAACAATGTATCCATAGTTATTTGTTTTGTTATAAATTGGCAATACCAAAAATCTTCCTGGTAAAATATCAGAATATCTTCTTGGAATAAGTTCTTCCCGTGGATTAAATCTAATTTGATTATGCCCCAAGAAAAGATTTCTTTTTTCAATAACTTTATTGGAATGGAAAATAAAATTAGCATCATCAGGAACTATAAAAGTTTCATCCTTTTCCAATTCAACAGGCTCTTTGTACAAAACAATAGACAATTCATAAATGTTTTGAAGTCTAAAATTATAAAGCAAATTATTTAGGTAAGCTTCAAAAGAAATACTTGTATCCATTGCATTAAGAAGTTCAAATATTGTTGTAAAATTGGAAGAACCTTGAGCATAAAATCTCTGTCGTTCTGCATTTTGATATTTTGTAGAACGCAATTTTCCATTATTATCATAAGAACTTCCATCTTGCAAAGAGGAAGCAACACAACCACAAGATTGTCGGTAAACTGGTTCTGCAGGAATTTCAATTTTTCGTTCACATTCAATTCCCCGTAAAATATCATAGGCAACCCGAGCGGCTCCTGCACCAGTTTCTTCAACAGACTGATTGATTGTAGACAAAGTAGGAAAACTTTGAGTAGCAATTTCTGTATCATCAAATCCCACAAGACAAACATCTTCAGGACAATTTACCCCCAAAGTATTAAAGGCTGTTAAAACCCCAACAGCAGTATAATCATTTGCACACAAAAGGGCATCAAATTTTATATCATCTTTTGACTTTATTCTCTCTAAAAATACTCTTTCTGCAACCCCTGGTGTAAAATCACCATGAAAAACAAATTCTTCATTAAATTCAAGACCATTTTTTTTCAATGCATTTTTATAAGCATTAAATCGAACTTCCGATTCACTAGAAAAACTTTGAGCCGCAGTAAAAAATCCAATTTTTGTTTTGTTATGCTTTTTTACCAAATGTTCAACAATTTTATCATAAGCATCTTCACAAGAAACACAAGTATAATAATTATTTTCAACATTCAAAGGTACAGAAACAGAAATAACAGGTTTTGGGGCTAAAACTTTTAAATATTCAGAAAGTTGATCTGTAGACAAATAAGAAGAAAATGAATTTGTAATAATAATGTAAGCATCAATTTCTTCTGAACATAAAACATCAACACTTGACCAATATTGATAGTCAAATTCCGCTGTTGTGGATTTTGGCACATTTACAGGAGAAATAAACAATCTAACATCATTTTTCTGTGCAAAAAAATCTACAATACCATTTAAAACCGTAGCGTTGTACTCAATAGTAAGTTCGTAAACTAAAACTGCAATATTTTTCATAACACCCAATCAAAAAAAATGATTTTGAAAACCCTCTGCGAGCAATATTAATTAATTATACCCCATCTTTTGATTACACACAACAAAAGAATTTTCTTAAGCAAAATAATAGGATAGAAAAATAATAAATAACTCACACTATCTTTTTTAACTTTCAACTATTATTTTCCCATTTTTATTGATTTTTTGTACATTTTTTCGGTTTCGGTTTTCCACCAGTCCACAAGCCAATCTGGTTCTAAAGGTTCAGCATCTGCACCAAAAGAAAGAAGCCATTTTTGAATTGGAATCCACTGAGACGAAGTAAAAGAAATTACAATTTTTTCTTCATTTGGAAATGATTCTAAAACTTGGTCATCAGCCCAAATAGATTCATATAAAGTATTTCTAGAATCTCCATACACAGCAATTTTAAATTCATAAGATTCATCGTATTGAAACGCACCCCATCGCCCCTTTTCAAAATCTTCTTCAAACTTGTAATCTGGAGGCAAATCAAAAGTGCGTGTTGTTAAAATTTGAACTTCTTGAATTCTGTTTAAATTATATAATCTTGTTAACATTCCGTTTTTTGAACTAGCAGCATATAAAAAAATGTGCCCATTATCAACAATTAATTGACAAGGTTTTACAATTCTATGATTCTTTAAAGGTTCCCACTTACTTCTATATACAAAAGAAAGTTCCAAATTGTTTTTAAGGGCTTCCAAAATCTTTTCAAAAACTTCATTATCAATAATTGGTTTTGGACCTTTAGAAATTACAAACCTATCTTCAATTTTTGATTCAGTTTTTTCTACACTAGGAAAATGTTTTGTAATAAAAGCAGCCGCTCTGTTATATAAAGGGTTTGCATCATCATATTTTTTCAGAAACTTTTTAATTAAAGCCAAAATAAAAATATCATCTTGGGAAATTCCTTGAATGGGAAAATTAAAAGGTTTTTCGTATAAATACCCGCCCTTTTTTCTGTCAAAAACAATTGGAGCGTCCAAACTTTCTTTCATATATCGTAAATCACGACGCAAAGAAGAATCTGAAAATTTTTTGTCTTCAAATTCATCGCGAATTTGTTCACGAAGTTTTTCAAAAGAAGTGCTTTTTCCTTCAGACAAAATTTTGTCAATATATCTGTATCGTTCTGTTTGATTATGAGTTGTTTTGTGTCCCGACATCTATTTCCCTCTCGCTAAAATCATCATCTTTTAATTTATTTTTATTTGCAAAACTATAAATCAAAACTCCAAAACACCAGAAAAATGTTGCCAAAAAACTAAAGAAAATTGCCATTCGCAAACTAGGCACATAAATCATAGACAAAATATACCCAGAAAAACCAGCAACACAAGAAACCATATCAATTAAATTATCATAAGAAGCCCGCTCGCTAGATTTTTTGAAAAACCAAGAAACAGCTCCATCAAAAATCTTATCTGCCAAGCCTCCAAAGAAAATATACATTCCAAGCCCCAAAACCCAGAAAATAAACATATTTAAAGTTGCTTCGGCATAAATAAAATAAAGAACACTAGCAATAATTTGCATTAAAAACATTGGAATTAACAAAGGAAACATTTTTTTGTTCCATTTTGACCAAGCAAGTCCCAAAACAATTCCACCGCCCCACCCAATTATACTTTGCAAAGAAATTAATCGAGGAGAAAGAATTGCATAAACTTCTTTTCCAATAACCGCTTCAGAAAGACCTGTACAAAGGTAATAAACTCCATTTGCCATTAATAAAGGCCAATACTTTTTTATATCACTTTTTATAGACATGCATTATATCATAAATGATAGAATTAAATTTGACAAGAAAAGACTTTTACAGATTTTTTTTAGAAAGGAGGTTCCGGTGGGGAAAACCCCACCGTCGGCCTTTTCACAGTTTACCTACGGACAGTGCTCCGCACTCCAGGGCTAAAGCCCTGGCCTGTTCAAAGGCCTAACCCAATTGCGGATTCAATGCACAAAAAAATTGACATAACATCGAAGGGAGGGGTATTATATTTGCATGAAAAAATTATTTATTATATTATTAAGTTTACTTTTACTTGTTGGGTGTGATACAGCATTTGAACCAGAAATGTGTTCTATTTCTGTAGAAAGTAGTCAGTATTACACATTTGAATTAGAAAAAAATGTAGCACCTTTAGGCTCTCTTGTAAAAATAACAGTAACACCTATAGAACACTATATCATTACAGGAATGGATTATTATACTACATATTTTAAAGACACAGAAAATGAAAACACCTTTTATTTTTTAGTGGATAGAAAAAAAACGTCTGTTTCCTTCAAGCTTGAAAAAGAAAAAAAAGAATATATCCAAGATCTAAAAAATTTTGATCCGAATAAGAAGTATGAAGTTACTTTCCCAGATGGGAGGGAACACTACATTGGTGATAAAGTTTTCTTTTCAATTGAACCAGATAGATTTTATTACTTAGATGAAGATTCTGTTTCTATTACTTACAAAAACAACAATGACGAAGATATACATGTAGAAGTAACAGAAATCTCCGAAAACAATTATTCATTTATTATGCCCTCAGATATTTCAGATTCTTCATATGTGTACCTAGACTGTACTCCTAAATTCGGATTCGCTATAGAAGGAATAAAAGAAAACTACATACAAGGTGAAGAAATTTCTTTTAGATTAGAAAATGTATTCGAAGACGAACCTGTTGATATATATGTATACGATAATTTTGATAATACAGAAAAAAGTTTGTTATACACAAATACTATATCAGGAACTTATACAATAGACTTATCTAAAATTGCTGTTGGAAAAAATACCATAATTGTAACACCTTACGATAACCAAAACTGGCTAATTAAAAACGATATATATGTAAATTTATCTGACACACCAGAAGGGTGGAACACAACCGGAATAATAATAAGTAAAGGTTCATCTGAATACACTGTCTATTTGAACAATAACAAAACTAAGGCTGATAGTCTAATGGTAACCTATTATTTTGAAAATGATGCATCTAATACTTTAAAAAAATCATTCAATTTATGGGGAAATAGTGATTATTTTCGCATTTACAAACAAAACTTTTCAGATGGCAACATTGTGTTATGGGTAAATGATTCTTATAACAAATTAATTTCACCAAAAGTTACTATAAATTTTAATTCTAACACAAATTCTGAATCTTAAAAAAATGGGAGATAAAATGAAAAAATTATACATACTTTTTTTGAGTTTAATAACATCCTTAATCTGTATTAGTTGTAAAAATTCATTCATTATGGAAAAATCTGAAATTATTGTTCCTGACTGTGTACATGGAAAAATTGAAATTAAACTTCATTCGTCAGATGCGTTTTCATCAAAATACGAAATTATTGCATACCCAGATGATGGGTATACATTGTTAGAAGAGAACATAAAAATTTATCTTCTTGATTATAATAGTGAGTATTTTGAAGATTATTCAGAAATCAACAATACCTATTCTGAAGCTGGTGATAATTTTCTTTACTTAGATAACTACTTCAGAGAAGAACCAGAGTTCCCGTCCACTTTTACAGTGTATCATCCAATAAAAGTTTCAGTAATTGCATTCTTTACAAAAATTCAGGAGTAGAATATGAAAAAAGTATTTTTGACAATCTTATTAGCACTTTTTCCAATATTATGTTTTGCACAAATTCGTTCTAATATTTGTATTGTTCGTCCAAACTATAGTGAACATATAATTGATATACTTTACACTTTAGTACCACAACTAAAAAGAATTGGTGTGGATAATCCTTACAAATATTTAGAAGACTTTATTTCAAAAGGAAGTTCTGGTTCAGGCTTCATTTATGTTGCCCCAAACGGAAAAAACTATGTAATTACAAATAGACATGTAATTTGTGACGCAAATACATCTACTGTTATTTTCCAAAATGAAGAAAACGACTCCGAAATTATTTATAATAATCTAACAATATTAGCTGCAAATGATGAATTAGACCTTGCCATTTTAGAATTTCCAAATGATGAACGTCCTTTTTCAAAAGGAATAAATTTTTTCTCAGATGAAATAAAGGATGGAGATGCCATTTTTACAGCAGGGTACCCAGGTCTTATGGGTGTTCCTACTTGGCAATTCGGTTCTGGAATTATTACAAACAAATATGTAAAAAATGATACAATGATAAAATCATCATTATCATCTTTAATTCAACATTCAGCACAAGTAGATGCAGGAAACTCTGGAGGA
>JAGARY010000294.1 GCA_017622055.1 Treponema sp.
ACGTTCAAGAATATCCTTCTACAGCAATTTTGCCATATTCACAAGCTTTAAGCCGCTTCCCAGCACACTTGCAACAACTTGATATGGAAAGTAATGGAAAAAGTGTAAACCGTTTTGGAGAACCAATTGATTATGTTACAGGTCCTGTAATTTTTGGTGAACCTGGAACAAACGGTCAACATTCATTCTACCAACTTTTGCATCAGGGAACTGATATTGTGCCACTTCAATTTATTGCTTTTGAAGAAAATCAAACTGGGGAAGATGTTGTAATTGAAGATTCAACAAGCCAAGTAAAACTTTGCGCAAATGTTGTTGCTCAAATTATTGCTTTTGCATGCGGTAAAAAAGACGAAAATCCAAATAAAGCATTTGCTGGAGGTCGTCCAAGCAGCTTGATTTTTGGAAAACAACTTACACCAAAAGCTTTGGGTGCTTTGCTTTCTCACTACGAAAACAAAGTTATGTTCCAAGGATTTGTTTGGAACATCAACAGTTTTGACCAAGAAGGCGTTCAACTTGGAAAAGTTTTGGCAAAAACAGTTCTTTCTGGCAAAATGGACGGAGCATTAAAAGCATTCTCTGATTTGTTGATTAAATAGTATTTGATAGATTTTTTCTAAAGGCCACTCATCATTCGCGATTTGTGAAGATTGGTGGCTTTTTTTCTGTTATGTAGTGAATGCAAAATATTTACTGTTAAATACTTAATTCTTATGGTATATTAAAAGTGGGGTATTTATGACAAAAGAAAGTGCAGAATTTGTTATTTATATTATCAATTTTTTAGCTCATTCACTTAAAAAGTATCCTTCTGAAATATATAAAGTATTAGAATCTACAAATTGTATTAATGAATATCTTGTGCCTTTTTATGATGTTTTGCATACAATGGGAACGGAAATGATAGCAGAAGATGTAAAAAAATTTGTTAAAAACAGAGGTTCTTCTTTATGATTTTTTATCACGGGTCTGATGTTATTGTAAAAAATCCTGATATTTTGCATTCCTATCACCATTTGGATTTTGGTGTTGGATTTTATGTTACCAGTGTGAAAGAGCAAGCGGAAAGATGGGCTAAAAGAAAAGCTATCCTAAACGGAAAGAAAAAAGGCTTTGTTTCTTCTTATGAGTATGATGAAAATTCCTCTTTTAAAATAAAAGATTTTGCAGATGATTTAGATTCTTGGATTGATTTTGTATGTGAGTGTCGTAGTGGTTCTGAAATTTATAAAAATTATGATGTAATAAAAGGAAAAGTTGCAGATGATAAAGTTTTTCGCGTTGTAGATATGTATAAGCGTGGAATTTGGAATAAAAAAAGAACTATTCAAGAAATTAAAGTTTATGAAGTTTATAATCAGATTGCTTTTATTTCTGAAGAAGCATTAAAGTCTATGTTAGTTTTTAAAGATTTTTATGAGGTATAAAGATGTCTGATTTAGAACTTGAGAATATATATACAGAGCATTTGGAAGAGGATATTGTTTTGCAACTTAGTAAAAAAAATAATATTTCATTGGAAAAAGCTATGCAAATTTATTATCAAAGTAAATTGGCAAATTGGATTCATAGTGGAGAATTTGGTGTTCAATATTTAGACAG
>JAGARY010000295.1 GCA_017622055.1 Treponema sp.
GTTTTTTATTTTTCTTTGCAATTGCTTTTATAACAGTATCTGCTAAAAATTTATCATATGCAGAATAATATTCTATAGAATCAGAAATTTTTATGTACTCTATTCCTGTTTTATTATCAATAATCTTGTTTTTTGATGAAAATGTAAAATCAATTTCTGAAGGATTTAATTTATATGCATCATGAAACTTTACATTTGAATAAATTCCATCTTCTTTTACACATAAAACTGTATAAAATTTTGCATCATAAGTGGCCTTAATTCCTTCATAATAAGATTTTGTTTCTTTTACAGTTTCATACATTTTAAGAGGAATATAGGTTCCCTGTTCATTTTTTTCATTTTTCCCACAAGAATAGAAACAACAAGTTACTAATAAAATTGTAAGAAATAAAAACACTTTTTTCATATCACTTCTCCCATAAATACGTCAGACGTTATTTTTATTATATTATCATATTCTTAAACGCTAGTCTTCACTTTTTCATTTTATGAATTATTGATGATTTTTCAATATCACCTTGTTGCAAAATAGGTTTTATTTTAGCCATGAGATTTCCTTATAACAATCTGTGAATAATATTTTTTTACTTACTATTTTAAGTCTTCTGAAAAAAAGATATTTCCTTTTTTGTCGATTACTGCATCTTTTCGTCTTTTTCTACAATTGCGTATTTTCTTGCAAATTAAAAATGAGCATTAAAAAACTCATCTGGTTTTGAAAGAACTTCTCTTTTTCTTATGGAATAATCTCCCTTTTCTCCATCATAAGGTTTTAATTTTTCATATTCTAAAAAACCAATAGGATTAAACTTTCTAATGTACTTTTGTACGATTTGTGACACTTGACCTTCGTTCACAAGTATTCCTGTATCGTCTCCTGTATTCTCATATTTTTTAATTTCATTCCCATTAGGTAAATAACTTTCTTCTTCAACTAAACAACATTTATCATATTTCATAGTTTTAAATATATCTTCAATGCCATTTTCAACAGTAAAATCCTTATAATATATTCTATTATCATTTATCTGATAATCAAATATATTATCTGATTTCATTCTTTCGCCAGAAATATAGCTTTTGGTTATTCTATTTTTGCTAAAAACAATTTTCTCGGCAAGATTATATCTCTTATCAAAATTAAGAATCAATTTGTCATTGTCTTTTGTTATTTTAGCTTTGTAAACATTATTTATCTTTTGATTCAATTTTTCGCCAATTTCTATAATTTCATATTCACTTTGTGTGCAATTAAAAATCCTATGATTCTTTCTTAAAATATATCCTGTATCCATTATGTCAATAAAATACACGTCCGTTATTACACCATTAGCATCAAAAAAATAGTAAGTGTACATCACATCCCTTACATAAGAATCTGAATACGATTTTACCCCATCTTCACCTATGTTGTAAGTTTCATAAGTTTCTTTTATTATCTTATTTTTAAGTTTTCGTATATCCTTAACATAAAACTTATCTACAAAAAGTGGGTTACTTGCATTAAACTTATAGCTTTTATCTTTTGAATTAAAATAATCTTTGAAAACTTTATAAGTTATTTCTTTACAAAATAATATAGAAGTATTAAATAGCATTAAAAAAATAAATGTAATATGTTTCATCATTTCTTTCCCCCCCCCCTCAAACTTTTGTCAAGTCTTCACTTTTTCATTTTATGCATTATTCATGATTTTTCAATATCTCTTGTTTTTTCCACTAAAAATTATCATAATAATAGTATGGAACAATACAAAAAAGAATTTATTAATTTTATGATTGAATGTCAGGTTTTGAAATTTGGGTCTTTTACATTAAAAAGTGGAAGACAATCGCCTTTTTTTATGAATGCGGGAGCGTACATTACAGGTAGTCAACTTTTTACACTTGGAAAATATTACGCACAAGCAATTCACGACAATTTTGGTGACGATTTTGATGTGCTTTTTGGACCAGCTTATAAAGGAATTCCTTTGGCGGTTGCAACATCAATTGCTTACTCACAACTTTACGGAAAAGAAGTAAAATATTGTTCAGATAGAAAAGAAGAAAAAGATCACGGTGCAGATAAAGGTGCTCTTCTTGGATACAAAATTAAAGATGGCGACAGAGTTGTTATTATTGAAGATGTTACAACTTCTGGTAAGTCAATAGAAGAAACTTATCCAAAAATTAAAGCTCAGGAAACAACTGAAGGCGGAATTAAAATTGTTGGTGAAATTGTTTCATTAAACAGAATGGAAAAAGCTGGCGATTCTGATGAATCTGCTTTGGACACAATTACAAAAAAATACGGATTCCCTGCAAAAGCAATTGTTACAATGCAAGATGTAATTGCAGAACTTTATACAAACGGTGATAAATCAATTATTACAGACCAAATTAAAGCAGAAATTGACAAATACTACGCTGAATACGGTGCAAAATAAATGGCAAAGTTTTTAGCAATATGTTTAAGTTCCACAATTCAAAAGACAATTTCTTTTGAACGGGTGGAACTTAAACATGTAAATCGTTCTACACACTACCGTTTAGACGCCTCTGGAAAAGCAATTAATTCCGCGCGCATTTTGGAGCAATTAAAATCACAATCAGAAGATGACTGCACAGTTCATTCCATTTGCCCACTTGGTTCAAAAAACGCAAAACTCTTTTTAGATTTAGCAAAACAAGATAATCTTTCTGTTAGTTTTGTAAAAATTCCAGGTTTTACAAGGGAATGTTGCACAGTTTTAGATAAATCAAATAAAACAACAACAGAATTAGTTGTGGGCGAACCAACACCTTGCTATAAAGATTTGTTAAAAATCAAAAAAACAGAAGAAAAACTTGTAAAAAAGATTTTTGGTCAAATAAAAAAATCTGATTTTGTTTTGTTGGCAGGAAGCAGACCAGACTTTTGGAAAAGTGATTTGTATCCAATAATTTGCGAAAATGCTGTAAAAAATGAAAAAACAATACTTGCCGATTTTTGGGGAAAAGATTTACTATCAACTTTAGAAAAAACAACTCCTTCAATTATAAAAATCAACGACGAAGAATATTGCAAAACTTTTGATTTAGATTTTCCTTGTGATTCAGAAACATTAAAAAATCACATTTCAAAAAAATCAGAAGAGTTAAAAAACATAATCATAATTACTCGCGGAACAGATTCAACTTTGGCAGCTGATTGCGGAAAACTTTATGAATGCGCAACAGAAAAAATTGACGACGTAGTAAACACAACAGCTTGCGGAGATTCATTCAACGCCGGATTTTTACAGGAATATGCAAAATCAAAAAACATTGAAGCCGCACTAAAAAAAGGAACTTGGGCCGCAGCCAGAAACGCCGAAA
>JAGARY010000296.1 GCA_017622055.1 Treponema sp.
CAATATAATATTCCTCATGGATTAGCAAATTCTGTATTAATGCCAATTGTTTTGGAAAAATATGGAAAATCAGTTTATAAAAAATTGTCAGAATTGGCAGTAGCCGCAGAATTGTGCACCGAAGAAACTCCTATAGAGGAAGCTGCAAAGATTTTTATAGAAGAAATCAAAAGAATGAATAAAAAAATGAACATTCCAGAAAAACTTCAAGGAATAAAAGAAGAAGACATTAAAGTAATGGCACAACATGCCGATAAAGAAGCAAATCCGTTGTATCCAGTTCCAAAGCTAATGAATGCAAAAGAACTAGAACAACTGTATAAATTGGTAGCACAGGATTTTTAGAGAAAAAAAAGATTATTAAAAAAAATACAATGATTGTGTAACTTCTTAGTTTTTTAATGTTTTATTTGTATTTTTTTAAAATAATTTGTTGACTTCTAAAAACAACCGTGCTAGTATTTAAAAAAAGGGACTTTTATAAAAAAACCGTTGGTTTGAAAGTCTTTAAAAAAAAAGGAGGATTTTTTCAAATGAAAAAAATCATAGGAATTTTATTAGCAGGTGCATTAGTAACAAGTGCATTTGCAGCAGATGTTAATGCAAGAGTTCAAGTAGATGGATCATTATTCACAGTTGATAATGGTAGCTTCTCTGCTCTTACAATTGGTCATAAGTCACAACCATGGAACCCAGATATGTCTATTTCTATTAATGGAGATAGAGCTGGTGCTTCTTCTAGTTTTGTAACAAGTGGTGCTGATGCATTGGACAATACAACATTTGGTATTCAAGCTCAAAAATATTCAATTTGGTTCAAACCATTTGATATGTTAAAAGTAACTGTAGGTCACTATGCTACAGATATGAACCAAGAAAAAATTGACTGGACACATACAGAATCTGGAATTGAATCTCAAGGTTATGCACTTGACTTAAACATTGAAGGATTCTTTGCTACAGCTTTCTTTGCTCCAGGATGGGGAAAATCATGGTTCAGCTTGCCAAAAGATGGTGAAGTTGCATTAGAAGATATCTATGTAAAAGCTGGATACAGTGCTGACTTTGGTCGCATTCAAGCTATGTTCCACATGATTGACTTGAAAAACATTTGGGCTGGTGCTGGATATAACAACACATTCGGTTCAGTTTCTATGTTCGTAAACGCATTGGTTGGATTTAATATAACTGGTGGTTTAACAGTACGTGGTGAAGGTTATGTTTCTACAAACATCGATGCACTTGGTATTTCTGCATTCGTAGCAGGTGGATACGTTGGTGAAGGTGATGTAAACCGTGGTTCACAATGGAAAATTGGTTCTAACGATTATGGAAAACCAGCTGGTGCAAGACTTGGTGCTTCTTTGAAACTTACATACGCTTTAGGTGGATGTACACCATATATTTATGTATGTGACAAACAAATCCTTTCAGATGCTTTTGCTTTACAAGTTAAACCTGGTGTTACAGGAAGCTTAGGATCTATGGGATGGGAAGTTGCATTAGATATGAACTTTGGAAACAATAGTTTCAAACTTGATGTTCCAGTTTGTTTCAACGTAAACTTCTAATCTAATTAGTTAGATAACACAGAAGGCGTTTCCGCACGGAAACGCCTTTATTGTTTTAAAACTTTATTTAAAGTACTAGGAACTTTATGTAAATTTAAAATCACATATTGGCTTTTGAATCTATCGTCTAGACTTTTGCTAATTCTTGAATTTTTTCTAGAGATAGATTTGTACATCTAGCAATTTGTTCTGCAGAAAGTCCTTCTTTTAGCAAATTTTTCGCAGTTTCAATTGCTTTTTGTTCAGCACCGTATTTTTCACCTTCCTCCCAGCCTTGCTTCTTTGCTCTTTCACTTAATTCCCACTCATGCAAATTTACCATCATATATTCACCTTTGAATCTTTCGTCGTATTTGAGTTTTTCTACTTGCTGGTTTATTTTGTCTGTAAAATCGTTTGTAGAATTCCTGTTTATAAGATAC
>JAGARY010000297.1 GCA_017622055.1 Treponema sp.
AAAACAATTATTATTATGCCAGACAGTGTTAGTGAAGAACGCCGAAAACTTGTAAAACACTATGGCGCAGAAGTAAAACTTGTTCACGATAGCGGCGACATTGGAAAATGTATTCAAGAATGTATTGATACAGCTTTTTATATGCAACACATGGATCCTCACGTTTTTATTCCACAACAATTTGAAAATCCTGCAAACCCTGCAATTCAAAGAAGCCAAACTGCTGTTGAAATTTTAAATGATGTAGATGGCCCAATCGACGGATTTTGTAGTGGAATTGGAACAGGCGGAACTTTGACAGGAATTGGTGAAGTTCTAAAAGAAAAAAATCCTGAAATTACAATTTGGGCTGTTGAACCTGAACACGCTGCAATTTTGAGCGGCGGTTCAATTGGAACTCACATGCAAATGGGAATTGGCGACGGTTTAATTCCTGCAATTTTGAATCAAGAAATTTATGATGATACTTTTATAGTTTCTGATGAAAAAGCAATTAAAACTTCAAGAGATTTGGCACGAAAAGAAGGAATTATGTGTGGAATTTCAAGTGGTACAAATGTTGCAGCTGCATTGGAACTTGCAAGAATTCTTGGCAAAGGTAAAACTGTTGTTACTGTTCTACCAGACACTGCCGAAAGATATTTTTCTACACCATTATTTGATGAAGAAATTTGTTTTTAATAATTCATAAAAAAAAAGATTCCCGCAGCAAGTGCGGGAATGACATTTACGAAATATTTCTAAAACTTCAAAACCAAAACACTTTTTGCAGGAACTAAAATCTTGTTAGAAAGTGTTTTGTTTTCTATTGTAAAATCAACTTCTTCTGGAAATCTTTTTTGACACAAATCAAAATTAGAAATCTTTTCTGCGCTGATTGCTTTGTTAGGACCGTTTGGATCTACAAAGCCATTTGCAACTGGCTTAATGTATTTTCCATCTTTTGGTTGCAAAAGGGCAACTTCCGCATTTTTTCCTTTAAAATCAAAAACACTTGATTCTAAATTCATTTCTTTTTCTGATTCGTTTGCGTTTACAATTTTAATGATAATTGAATCATCATTTTTTACAGCAGAAACAAAAATATTTTCTTTGCGTAATTCATATTCTTGTCCGTTTAATTCCAAATATTCACTTCCTGCATAATCAGAGAAAATCTTTTGAACATAATAACTTGGTGTTAAAACAACATTGTCAGCATCAAACCAAATCATATCTGGAGTCCATTGTGAATGGCCAATTCTGTTAAAAAGGGGAGCGTAAGAAGCGAGTTTTACAATATCACCATTTTTTTCCATTCCTGTAAGCATTGCAGCTTCTGCAAGTGCCGCTTCTACAGAATTCTTTTGATTTTCATCGTGGCCTGCGTATTCACCAGCAAAAATGCCAATGTTTCTTGGATAATTGTCGTAAAAATCAACATTTTCGTAAAGCCATTTTGGTTCAATATAATAATGTTCATCAACTGCATAAGTAAAATTAGGATTTTTTTCACATTCAGATTTATAAAAATCCCAGGCTTGTGTGTGAAGTTCGTGATTTACAAAAGGACCTGCAGTTCCAAGGCATTTAATTTCTGGGTAAACTTTGTGAATTGCTTTTTCAAATGCAAGATAGCGTGGGGCAACATCTACATTTTTGCTTTCCCATTGTTCGTTTCCAATTGCAAGTAATTCTAAGTTAAAACTTTCTGGGTGGCCCATTTCTGCCCGCAATTTTCCCCATTTTGATGTAACAGGACCATTTGCAAATTCAATTAAATCTAAAGCGTCTTGAACATATTCTTGAAATTCTGGGCTATCAACTGGCACTGTTTCATAAGAACGGAACTGACAAGCAACACCAATGTTCAAAACAGGAAGAGGCCGACATTTTCTGTTTTTTGTAGATAAAAGTTCACACAAAAGAAAATATTCATAAAAACCAATTCCGTAACTTTGCATATAGTGACAATCTTGCATTTCATTTGCAAAAATAGTGTTTCCACCTTGTAAAGCCCACAAGTTTGTTTGGATTTTTCTATCTTCAATTTTTCCAACAGTGTTTTTCCAATAATAGCGGCGCATTAAACTTGTTCCTTCAACAATACAACCGCCTGGGAATCTTACAAAACCTGGATTCAGATTTGCCAAGGCTTCAAACATATCTTTTCTAAAAATGCCAGCAACAGCATCTTCTGGAATCATAGAAATTAAATCAAATTCAACGCAACCTTTTTCTGTTAAGATGATTTCAAACTGTGCTTTTTGAATGTCTTCTGTGGCTGTTACTTGCGTTGTATATTTTTTCCATTTTTTTGAAACACAATTTCCAACCATTGCGTCGTAGCCATTTGGTTCTTCACTTTGAGCAATAATAAATTTTACAGTTGATTCTGCATAAGTTTTCTTATCTTTTGTAACACGAATTAGTAAATCGCCTTTTAGGTAATCAACTTCTCTTGCGTAAAAAGAAACATTGTATTTCATTCCTTTTTTTAGGCTAATTCCGTCGTATGCTTTGTTAAAAAATCCTTCGTTTGCTTGGTCTGCAGTAAATCTTAAATAATGAGGATTTTTTTCGCTTACTGGTTGGTTGCATGAAATTTCAAGGTTTTCTTCTTTTTGATTATTTGAATGCCATGCGTAAAGATTGTCTTCTTTTAACACGTAATTTCTAGGACTTCCTTTACTTTTGATTGCTTCAAAAGAACGATTTTCTAAAAGTTCTGCGTAAAGTCCACCGTCTGCCGCAAAGTTTATATCTTCAAAGAAAAGACCAATCATGTCTTTTGTGATTTTTTTTGATACTTGATTTGATAATTTTAAATTGTACATATCATCTTCCTTGTTAAACGTTTAACTGATTTTTAGATTAAAGCATAATTTTTATAATATCAATAAGAAAAATACTTTATAGTAGGTTTATTTTAAACACTTTTAACATCTATTTAAAACTCTGTTGATATGCTCCCAGTCGTGCTGCTTTGGGTCAAAACCGCGGGCTAGCCCGCTACACGCTGTTTTGCGGTGTTTAATATACGTTGCTGCTCACGCAGCAGCAAAACAGAGCGTTTTTGCCCAAAGCCCACTCCTTCGCGCATATCAACACCTGCAATTGCAAAAAGTGTTTAAACAAACCAAGAGTGACAGAAGGATGAATAAGTGAACACTTGGAACACCACACTTAAATACCATTTTTAGCGTAAATGCAATGCAAAGTGATTTGTACCAAGTATTCACGCTATCGCCAGCCTCGTCCAAAATGGTTTGTTTAAACACTATTGAATAATAAAATGGAGTTGAGACGCGCGAAGGAAAGCGAATCTGAAAAGTGCGCCGAACTTTGTTTGTCAAATGGTGGCAGCGTAGCGAACCATTTGACCTAAATCACAATTCCTTAAAAGTTCGATAGCATCTTTTAC
>JAGARY010000298.1 GCA_017622055.1 Treponema sp.
AAAGAATTAAAGCGTCAATTGTATTAAATTTTGAAATTGCAAAAGATAAATCACCACGCCATTTTAAATAATCAAATAAATCTGCCATAAAACCTCAGTGTATTATTATGAATTTAGCTGTATTTTGTTAGAAAATCAATCTTTTTTTTGCTTTATGTGATATGTTGTGGTATCATTTAAAGATATGAAGACGTTGAGTCGTAAAATAGGAGCACTTATACTTGTAAGTGTGCTTGCTACTACAGTTCTTACTACTCTAGCTGGATTATTTAATGCAAATAGACTTTTTAAAAAAGATTCTCATACAATTGTAAGTTTAACATGTGAAAATTATTTTTTTGAAATTAATTCATGGCTTGAATCAATAGAAAAGACTGTTAATGTTTTATATAGTTTTGCCATAACTCAACTTTCTCCAGAAAAATCAAAATGGAGCGATGATGAATATATTTCTGGTTATTTGCAAAAGATGCGTGATGTTTTAGAAAATGCTGCATTAAATACCCCCTCTTCAAAATCTGTTTATTTACGCATAAATCCTCAGTTTCAAAGTTCAAAATCAGGTGTTTTTTTAGTAAAAGATTCTCAAGGAAGTTACGAAGATTTTCCAATAACAGATTTGTCTATGTATAAATCTACAGATAGAAATAGAGTTGGATGGTGGTATGAACCAATTGCTCATGAAAAACCTTTGTGGCTTTCTCCTTATCAAAATGAAAATATAAATTCTGAAATGATTTCCTATGTTATTCCAATTTTTATTCAGTCGGAATTGTTTGGTGTTATTGGAATGGATATTGATTTATCTTTGTTAAAATCTAAGATTTCTGAAATTGCTCTTTACGAATCTGGCGATGGAATGTTAATGAGCAGAAATTATGACATTATTTTTTCAGAAAGATTAAATAATCTCCAAGGAAATGCTAATTATTCAAGTGAAGTAGAAAAATTAAAGAATGTTGTAGGTGATAATCTTTTGAGCCTAAAAAAATGCGATTCAATTAACTTGTTGGGCATAGATGTGCACATTGCTGTAAAAAAATTACTAAATGAAATGATTTTGGTAATTATTATTCCAGAAAAAGAAATTGATAGCGAAAGAAATGTTTTAATTTACCAATGTTTTGGCATTATTTTGGTTGGAATTGCAATTTCTATGATTATTTGTTCAAGAATAATTAAAAGATTTACTCGTTCTTTAACAAAACTCACTTCAAAGGCTCAGGAACTTGCAAAAGGTAATTATGAACTGATTGTAGATGATATTGATGATTTGAATGAAATAAAAACATTGGCCAATTCAATAAAAGATGCAGCAAATCAGTTTGATAGAAGTAACAGACAAATTAATATACTTGCATATACTGATAGTTTAACAGGTTTAAAAAATAGACATTGTTTTGATAGATTTTGTAAAGGACTTGAAGATTCATTTCAAAAAAACATTGGTGTTATCTTTTGCGATTTGAATAGATTAAAATTTACAAATGATAATTTTGGTCACGAAGCTGGTGATAAGTTGATTCGCGATTTTGCAAATATTTTAAAAGAAAAGTTCCCAACAGAGGAATGTTTTAGAATGAGTGGTGATGAGTTTATTGTTGTTTCTATTGGGCTGATTGAAACTCATTTTGAACAAATGGTAAAAGATTTTATTGCTTTAAACAAACGACAAGAAGTTCCTGTTACTTCTGTTGGAAGTTGCTGGAGATTTACAACATCTGATTTGAATTCTATGATTAACGAAGCCGAAGCAAATATGTATCGGGATAAAAACGAATTCTACAAACGGTTCCCAGAGTTTAAACGCTAGGATGATTTGAGTTTAGATTATCGGGGCGAGCCCGATAATGACAAACAACAGGTCCGGTAATGACACGGAACTACGCTCTGGTCAAATCTTTTACCCATTTGTATTTTTTGTAGTGATGAATTACCCAAGGGATTTTTCCAACTTCATCAATACAAGTGCAGGCGTAAACTAAGTAAATTGGCCAGTGGAAAACAAAAGCCCCAAGTGCGGCAAGAGGAACTGCCAAACCCCACATACAAACTGCAAGACTGTACATATCAAACATTGTGTCGCCACCTGCAGCAAAAATCCCGTTGATGATGATTGTGTTTACAGTTCGACCAAACATATAAATACTCATAATAATCATCATTTGTACAAAATAATCTTTTGCTGTGTCGGTTAATTTTACAAATAAAGTTAAAAGTGGAGTAGAAGCAAAAGTTAAAGCTGTAATAATTAATCCACAAATCATAGAAAGCTTAAAGATTCTGTCGCCGTAAAGTTTTCCTTTTTCTAAGTCGCCAGCTCCAAGTTCATTTCCAACCATAATTCCCGCAGCGTTACAAATTCCATTACAAAGACAACAAAGCAAATCCCGCACTACCGCCGCCACCGAATTAGCTGCTGCAGCGTCTATTCCCAAATGTCCCATAAAAGCTGTGTAAGAAGTAAATCCAATGCCCCAGAACAAACTTGCTCCAACCAAAGGATACAAACACTTCATAAAATCAGAAAAAAGCAACTTGTTAATAGAAAATAAATGTTTAAAATTTAGATGGAT
>JAGARY010000299.1 GCA_017622055.1 Treponema sp.
AATATCTTTCTTCAATGTTATATACTGCGGCTTCTAACCTGTCATTAGAAGTACTGAAAATATAAAGAATACGTTCCCCTTTCTGGTCAAGAAGTAGATTGCTGATATCTCCATATTCCGAAGTAGGCGAACTGTAACTTACAATTTCGTTTGTTTGTACATTGATACTTTTAAGAATAAGGTCTTCTTCAAAATATACTAACTTACTGTCTTTAGAAAAAACTACGTGTTCGCTCGAATCCTGATCATATCCATCTGCGGCATCATACTTAACTAAAAGCTCTCCGCTTTCTACATCAAATATACGAAGTGTTCCTGTAGTACCATTATTTGCACCCCAGTCTTTAAGACAAATATATTTTCCGTCAGGACTGAATGCAGAACCGTAAGCTCCAAAATGGCTCCATTTAGGGGTGATTGTAGTACTATTAGGATTTTCAGAAACCATTTTCAAATTACCGGCCATTGTCCATCCGGTCTTATACTGTTTTGAAACAATTTTTACCCAGAATTCGTTGTAATCTTTTTCTGTATTATAATATCTGTTTTTTCTTTCAGGTTCTGTAATCATTGCAACAGTTACAAGCTCATTGTTTTTAAAGAAATTGTTTTTTGGTGTATTTTCTTTTGGAAAATCGTAAATTTCGTTTTCATTCACTATGCAGACTTTACATCCCATAGGAATATTAACATTTTCAAAAAAATCTATGAGGGGCTGAAATTCAGAACTGTCTTCAATAAATTCTTCTCCCTCAAAATCTGTTTCCTGAGAAAGATATTTTTCGTAGTCTGTTTTGATAGTTTGTTGGTTTAAAGATGATGTTGTTGAGTTGAAAACAGTTGTTTTATCTTCTTCAGATTCAATAATATCTTTTGTTGTTTTATCTTCTTCAGATTCAATAATATCTTTTGTTGTATTACTATCGATTGTTTTTTTGTTTCCAGAGCAAGCAACAAGGATTGTGAAAAAGAAAATCATTACACAAAATGAAAAGGGTTTGATAAAAAAGTTTTTCATAATTTCTCCATTATTTTAGTAATTAAAGGTTGACAACCTTCCAAAAAATACAGGTCATCATACCTGTCCTATACATAATTTTCAGCATACAATAAATAATACTCTATGTATATATCTGGTAAAGTAAAATCATTCAGAGAAAAATATATTGAAATACTTAAAATTTAGGGTCAGTATAATATAAAATTTACTTGATTTTTTAGCATAATCGTCATATATTATATGTGACTGAAAGGTCATTGGGCTGAGCAACATGCGCTTCTGGTCCACCGAAAGGCGGGGATATACCCCGCCAATTTTTTTGTGTTGATATATCTTCAGATATATTGCAAAGATTTCTCGTGCCATTTCTGACGAGCTGAAGAACCATATTGATTTCTTCAACTCTTACGATTTAATAATCAACTATTATGATTACGGCCAGAGCAATCTTACAAAAATCATCACATCTGTATTTACAGCCTTATTCAACAATGTTGAATTAAGAAAAGTACAGCCGGCAGATTACAAACTTTTCCAGGTTGCAGACTTAATCTCCTCTTCATAATTCTTCATTCTTAATTCATCATTCTTAATTCTTGTATTCGGTCAAACCTAAAATAATGCTTTCGCATTGTGTTTTAACGGTTTTTCTATCTTAACCTTTTAACCCGCCCCTTGAAACTCCGTTTACAATGTATTTTCTTGCAAAAACGAACAAAATAATCATTGGAATTACAATTACACTTGATGCTGCCATTAAAAGTTCATGAAGAGAACCTGCTTCTGTTGTAAAAGCTTGGAGTCCGTAAGGCAATGTTCTTGAACGGCTGTCTGATGTAATGTACAAAGGCCACATAAAAGAATTCCATGACGATAATGCATTTAATAAAACAATTGTAAATAATGAAGGTTTTGCTAAGGGAACCATTACTCGCCACAAATAAAACCAATTTGAAGCACCGTCAATTCTTGCGGAATAATAAATGCTGTTTGGAACTGTGTCAAAAAAGCTTTTTAATATGTAAGTGTAAAAAATACTACTTATAAATGGCAAAACTAAGGCTGGTAATGTGTTGTAAAGTTTTAACTTAACAATTGTGGTGTAGTTTGTAATAATCAACATTTCAAAAGGAATCATCATCAAACTAATAAGAATTGCAAAAATCACTTCTTTGCCTTTAAAATTAAGTCTTGAAAATGCAAAAGCCCCCAAAATTGTTGTAAAAGTTGTACAAACTACAGAAAAAAACATAACAACAACGGAATTTAAAAAATACTTTCCAAAGGGTGCCATTTGAAAGGCTCTTTTATAATTAGAAAAATTAAATTGAGAAGGAAAAAGTTTTGGAGGAAAAGCAATAATTTCGGCACTTGTTTTAAATGAACTTAAAATCATCCAAATAAATGGAAAAATCATAATAAAAGAACCTGCAATCAATAATAAATAAACGATAATTTTGTTAATAGTTGATTTGTTTATCATTTTGACGCTCCAAATCTTTTATGTTTTTTGATTAATAATTCTACAAATGTAAAAATCATTATACATATGAATAAAATAACAGCTCCTGCGGCTGCGTATCCGTATTTACGTTTTTCCATCATTGCATAACGAATGTAATAAACTACTGTGTATAAATTAAAATATGGGCCTGGTTTTCCGTTAAAAAGTGGAAATAATTCACTAAAAACTTTAAAACTTGATATTGTATTCATAATTGAAACTAAAAAAATTGTTGGAGACAAAAGTGGAACTGTAATTCTAAAAAATATTTTTGCTGGCTTTGCTCCATCAACTTTTGCAGCTGTGTAATACATTTGGTCAATATTTTGAAGTCCAGAAAGCAACAAAATAATTGTAAAAGGCAAAATGTTCCAAATGCCAAAAATTACAAGGGCAACAAGAGACCAAGCAGAATCTGTAAGCCACCCTATTTTTTCTATGCCAAACAATGAAAGTATGTAATT
Organism: Treponema sp.; assembly: GCA_017622055.1. GTDB lineage: Bacteria > Spirochaetota > Spirochaetia > Treponematales > Treponemataceae > Treponema_D. The sequence goes on from JAGARY010000299.1 coordinate 2,969, forward strand.
AAAAACACCATAATTTTGGTTGTACATAAATCGCCAAATTAAACCAACAGCAGTAATTGAAGTAACCATTGGCATAAAAAATGCAGTTTGAAAAAAAGCAATTCCTTTAATCTTTTGATTTAATAAATATGCTACAAAAACTGCAATTGCTGTACTAAGTGGAACTACAAATAAAACATATAAAAAAGTATTAATTAATGATTGCCTAAATTTATCATCTAACAAAACTTCTTTATAATTTTCAAAACTAATTCCGTCATAAGTTCCACGTAAAAAACTATAATTTTCTTTAAAAGACAACAAAAAAACATTTATTACAGGATAAATTGTAAAAATCAAAAGAAAAAACATAAATGGGAACAAATAAATGTAAGGTTCTATTTTATCTTTTATGATTCTTTTTTGTATTGGGTTGATTTTAAACATTATTTTAATTCCTGTAATTTTCCGATTTTATCAAAGATAAAAAATCCACGTTGTTTAAAATCAATTAGAAGTTCTTTCCCTACTTCTAAATCTTCTTCGGTTTGTAAAATTGCACAAACTTCTTGACCAAAAAAATCTAAATAAACAAGTTCTTCTTTTCCCATTTGGCTAATGCGTAAAACTTTGCATTTAATTGCATTTTGTAAAGATGATATTCTAAAACATTCAGGGCGAATTTCTACAAAATATTCTTCATCTAAAAATTTTGAAAAATCATAAGGTAAAAGTTTATTGTTGTTTAAGGAATTTATTAATTCTTTTGAATTTTTGATTTTGTTTATTGGAGGATTTCCCAAAAATTCTGCCACAAAATTACAATTTGGTTTGTTATATAAATCTTGACTTAATCCTTCTTGAATTAAAACGCCGTCTTTCATAAGAATAATGCTGTCCGAAATTGACATTGCTTCATCCTGGTCATGAGTAACAAAAATTGTAGTAACGCCAGTTTCTTTTTGAATACGTCTAATTTCTTCACGCATTTCTAGTCTAAGTCTTGCATCAAGATTTGAAAGTGGTTCGTCCATTAATAAAATCTTTGGATTTTTAATCAACGCTCTGGCAATTACAACACGCTGTTGTTGTCCACCAGAAAGTTCCGCAGGATATCTTTTTAATAAACTGTCTACTTGAACAAGTTTTGCAATTTCTTTTGCTTTTTCAAATCGTTCTTTTTTTGGAACTTTTTTTATTTCTAAAGGAAAACTGATATTTTCTAAAACTGTAAGATGTGGATAAAGTGCGTAGTTTTGAAAAACCATTCCAATGTTTCTTTGGTCGGGTGGCAATTTTGTTACATCTTCATCATCAAAAAATATTTGACCTTCTGTTGGCTGAACAATGCCACATAACATATTTAATATTGTAGATTTTCCACAACCTGATGGACCTAAAACACAAATTAAATGACCGTCTGGCAATTCGCATGAAAAATCTTTTACTGCGATTGTACTTCCAAACTTTTTTGTAATATTTTTTAAAGTGATTTTCATATATCGCTTACCACCCAAACCAAAGGATTTTTTTTTTATTCGTTCAACGCTTTATTACAGTCTTCAACCATTTTTGCAACGGCGTCTTTTGCAGTCATTTTTTTATCAACTACATTGTTCAAATATTCAACTAAAATGTTTCTAATTTGAGCAGATCCTGTTACATTTGGAAATGAACCTGAAACAGAAAGATTTGCTTGAACACAAGGTAAAGCAGAAGTTACAGGAAGATTATTAATGTATTCTTGATATTCGCTTTCTTTTGTTGTTAATCCATAAGGTGAAAGTGCTGAGTTTGCTTTTGCCCAACCAGCATTCATTTTTGGAGAAAGGAAGAATTTTGTAAATTCGTAAGCCCCTCGGTCAACATCATCTGCACGTTTCAAGAAAATTGGACCTCTGTTCCAACCTGTATAAAAATCAATACCATTTGCAGAACTAATCCATGGAGCCATTCCAAGTTCAGCTCCGTTAAGCATTGTAATATATTGATCATTTACACAAGAACCAGAGAATGAAGCAATTGCTCCTGTTGCCAAATCTTCAGAAGCATATTTTCCAATTGTATTGAACAAGAAATATCCTTTATCACAACAATCAGCATACCATTGATAGATTTTTTCTAATTTTTCGCCACCAAACAAAACTTTTTTATTTGCAACATCAATGTAGCCCATTCCATTTTGCAAAATTAAAGTTTGAATATTGTCAACAAGACCATCAGAATGGAAGCCTGGAATTCCTTTTTTTTCATAAATTGTTTTACAAACAGATTCAAGTTCTTCCCAATTTGTTGGAGGATTTAAACCAAGTTCATCAAACAAAGTTTTGTTATAAAAATAAACAGGACCTGTTGTAGCACCAGGAAGATAATACATTCCACCATCAGCAAATCCATTAACCTCATCTAACATAGCTTTTGGAAGAGAATTGATAAAATCTTGCATAGATGTATCGCCTTTTTTTACATCTTCTGCAATGAATTTTGAAATATCAACAGCTAATCCTTCATTTGCATAATCAACAGCAGTTGAAGCATAATTAAAAATAATGCTAGGACCAATTCCGTTTGCAACAGCATTGTAAACTGTATCTGCAAAACCTGAATAATCTTGTGCCAAAACTTTTACAACATATTTTGATTGAGAATTGTTGAATTGTTCTGCTGCATTTACCAAATATTCTTGTTGAGAACCATTATAAGTGTGCCAAATCTCTACTGTAGTTGGCTCAGAAACTTTTTTTGAACATCCCATAAAAACTAAAGATGCCAAAACCAAACTTGTGATTAATGAAGATTTTTTCATAATCATCTACTCCTAAAAAATAATTTTGAAAAACTTGCGTTGCTATCGTGTAGCAATTTTATCTGTGTGGAGTTCACAAATGCAAAATAAATATATCATTTTGTATTGATTTGTTCTATAAGGTTGAATAAGGCGGAATAAGTTGGATTTTCGGGTTTCGCCCGATAATAACATTTTTGTAAAAATGACGCCTCTCTCCCTTGCGCCACTTTCACAATTCTTAATTCTTCATTCTTAATTCTGAATTATTTAATGTCTTTTCTTTTAATTTTTCCAGAGATTGTTTTTGGCAAAGAATCAACAAAATCAATAATTCTTGGATATTTGTAAGGAGCTGTTGTTTGCTTTACAAAGTTTTGAATATCTTTTTTAAGTTCATCACTTGGTGTGTAATCTTTATTCAAAATGATTGTAGCTTTTACAACTTGTCCACGAACTTCGTCTGGAGCGGCTGTTACTGCACATTCAACAACAGCTGGATGTTGCATTAAAACGCTTTCAACTTCAAAAGTTCCAATTCTGTATCCAGAACATTTAATTACATCATCATTGCGGCCCGTAAACCAGAAATATCCGTCTTCGTCACGCCAAGCGTTATCACTTGTGTGGTAGTATCCGTCGTGCATAACAGATTTTGTTTTTGCAGGATCTCCAAAATATTCCATAAATAAGCCTGGGAAGCGACCATTTGTCATATCAACAACAATTTCTCCAACTTCACCATCTTCAACTTCGTTTCCGTCTTCGTCAATTAAAGTTACATTGTAATATGGAGCTGGTTTTCCAAGACTTCCCGGTTTAATTTTTTCGTTTCCAAAGTTCAACAAACTTAAAGTTGTTTCTGTTTGACCAAATCCTTCGTGAATTTCTTTTCCAGTAACTTCTTTCCATTTATTAAATACTTCTTAACTTAAAGGTTCCCCAGCTGTTGACCAATGTTTACAGCTAGAAAAATTATATTTAGACAAATCTTCTTGAATTAAAAAGCGATAAATTGTTGGTGGCGCACAGAATGATGTAATGTTGTGTTTTTCAATTTGTTTGATTAAATCAATTGGCTTAAATTTTGCGTGATAATCATAAACAAAAACAGAACATTCAGAAATCCATTGACCATAAAGTTTTCCCCAAACAGCTTTACCCCAACCTGTATCGGCAACTGTAAGGTGAAGTCCACCTTTTTCAACTTCTTGCCAATATTTTGCAGTTACAATGTGTCCAAGTGGATACAAAAAGTTGTGAGTTACTAATTTTGGATGACTTGTTGTTCCAGAAGTAAAATATGCAAGGAAAACATCATCATTACAAGAGATTTCTTTTCTTGTAAGATTTTTGAAAGATGCTAAATCTTCTTCTGTTACAGAATCAAGGCCTGTGTAAAAATCTTCCCAACCATTTTTGTTGTGATATTCTGTATTTGAGTCAATTCCAAATGGAGCTACAGCAATTTTGTGTTTTAAAGATTCACATTCTGATTGAGCTTCATCAATATATTTAAATAAATCTCTATCATCAACAGCAATTACAGATTTGATATATGCTGAATTACATCTAAAAACAATATCTTCTTTTGTAAGCATGTGAGTTGCAGGAATAACTGCTGCACCAATTTTGTGCAAAGCTATAATGCTAATCCAGAATTCATAACGGCGTTGCAAAATGAGCATAACAAAATCGCCTTTTTTAATTCCAATTTTTTTGAAATAAGCGGCAGCTTTGTCTGAGCGTTCTTTAATTTCTGCAAATGAGAATGTTTTTTCTTCATCATTATCATTACACCAAACTAATGCGTTTGCATTTGGTGTTTTTGCAGCAAGTGCATCTACAACGTCATAACCAAAGTTAAAATTTTCTGGCACTTTGATTTTAAAATTCTTAAAAAAGTCGTCGTAGTTTTCGAATTCTGTTTTTTCTAAAAATTGTTCTAGCATATATTTATTCCTTATAATTACATGATTATTGCTAAAAATTTAGCGTTTTTGTTATTTAGTGCTTGCATTCCGTGAGGTTTAGTTCCGTCAAAGTAAACACTATCACCTTCTTCTACTATTAATTCTTTTCCGTCCACAACAAGTTTCATTGAACCTTCAATCATATAGTTGAATTCGTGTCCTGGATGTGAATTAAAATGAATTTCCTTTTTGTCATCTGGAGTGATTGTTACAATAAAAGGATCTGCTTTTCTGTTTTGGAATCCAGAAGCAAGAGCTTGATATTTGTAATCACTTCTTCTAGTAACAGAAAGACATTTATCTTTTTTTGTTAAACAATAAGAATGCATGTGAGGTTCTTTACCAGAAATTAATGTGCCTAAATCAATACCATATTTTTTAGACATTGATTGAAGTACACCTACAGGAATATCAACAGTTCCAGTTTCAAGTTTTTTGTACTGGTCAATAGAAATTCCGCAAACACCTGCAGCTTCTTCAACAGAAACATCCATAATTTCACGCAAACCAATTAAACGGTCAGCAACAGCTTTAATTTCTTCATTAATTTCCATAGAAATCCTCCATAATGTAATAATTTAGAATTATGAATGTAGAATTAAGAAATGTAAAACTTGGTAATTCACAAAGTTTAAATCTATTTCTAATCTAATTCATCTTCTACAAGTATATTATACTATTCTGAGGATTTTTTCAATAGAAAAATTAAAAAATATTAAATATTTTTAGTATTATTAAAGTTTATTTATAAACAAAAAAAAGATCGCTGATTAATCATCAACGACCTCTTTTCAAAACTAATTCTTAATTAACTTTTCAAAAATTGCTCCTTGCTTTCATAATTAATAATTCTTAATTCTGAATTCATAATTATCCTAGCCATTCACAACATTGAAACTTCAAAAATTGCTCCTTGTTTTGCTTTCACAATTCTTAATTCTTAATTCTGAATTCTTAATTAAAATTAATCATCTACTTTCATCACTTCTCTTCTATATTTTGTTCCCATTTCTGTAAGCTTGAACTTTTGGATTTTTCCAGAGCCAGTCATTGGGAATTCGTCCAAAAACATGAAGAATTGTGGCCACTTGTATTTAGAAAGTTTTCCGCGGCAATATTCAATTACATCTTCTTCTGTAAGAGTTTGACCTTCGTGCAAAATAATAAAAGCACCTGTAATTTCACCATAACGATTACTTTTTACAGCGGCAACTTGAATATCTTTAATTTGAGGAATATCAATTAAGAATTCTTCAATTTCACGAGGATAAATGTTTTCGCCACCGCGAATAATCATATCTTTAATACGACCTGTAATTCTGTAGTTTCCGTCTGGATCTTTTACGCCCAAATCGCCAGAGTGTAAGAATCCATTTTCGTCTATAATTTCGGCAGTGGCTTCTGGCATTTTGTAATAACCTTTCATAATGTTGTAACCTCTACAACACATTTCCCCTTGTTCGCCAATTGCACATTCTTCATTAGTTTCTGGATTCAAAACTTTTACTTCAATATCAGGAAGTTCGTATCCTACAGTTGTGGCTCTTACTTCTGCACTTTGATTCCATCTACTTTGAGTCATACCTGGGCTAGTTTCTGTAAGTCCATATACAGAAGTAATTTCTTTCATGTTCATTTTGTCCATTACAGTTTTCATTAATTCAACAGGACATCCAGCACCAGCCATAATTCCAGTTCTTAATGAAGACATATCAAACATATTAAACATTGGATGATTTAATTCTGCAATGTACATTGTTGGAACGCCATAAATTGCAGTACATTTTTCTTTATGAATAGAAGCCAATGCAACTAATGGATCAAAACTTTCTAATAAAACGTGAGTTGCACCGTGGCTCAAAATTGCCATAACGCCTAAAACAATACCAAAACAATGGAACAAAGGAACTGGCAAACATACTCTTTCTTTTGAAGTGTAACGCATGCTTTCCCCAATTGAATATCCATTGTTGATAATGTTATGACTTGTAAGCATTACACCTTTTGGGAATCCAGTAGTTCCTGATGTGTATTGCATATTTACAACGTCATGAGGAGTAACTTCACTTTCAATTTTTTTGATAATTTCAAAATCAACATGTTGACCTAAAAGCAATAATTCTGGAGTTGAATACAAACCACGGAATTTTTCTGGTCCCATAAAAACAACATTTTTTAAGCATGGGAATCTTTTTGATTTTAAACAACCTCTTTCATATTCATCTAATTCTGGAACAAGTTCCTTAATCATTTGAACATAATTTGAATCTTTAACACCATCTGTTAAACACAATGTTGTTAAATCTGCTTGTTTTACAAGATATTCAAGTTCGTGAAGTTTGTAAGATGTGTTTACTGTTACAGCAACTGCTCCTAAACGGGCACATGCAAACATATATGTGAGCCAGTCTGGAACATTTGTTGCCCAAATACCAATATTATCCCCTTTTCTAACTCCAATTGCATACAAACCTGCTGCCATATCATCAACACGTTTATCAAATTCTTGGTATGTAAATCTTAATCCTCTGTCTGAATAAACCATAAATTCTTGACTAGGATTTTCTTTTGTTTTTTCTCTTAATAATTGACTTAAAGTTAATTCTATCATTTTATTTATCCATTATTTTTTCTTTTCCAAAAGCATTTCTGCATCTGCTTTGCCTTGTCTAACTTCAATATTTTTAAAAGATTTAGAAATATCAGAAGTATTTTGAGACTTTTTGGAATCTTGATTTTTTTTCTTTAAATTTTGTTGCAAAAGCCAAGATGATTTTCTGTTCATTAAAGAATAATACTCTTTGTCATCCATAATTGTCTATTAAACTGGAGTATAAACTACAGCTAAAATCTTTGCATTTTCACTTCCAAAACTGTGAACGTGATGTGCAACAATTGATTCATAATAGATTGAATCACCAGTTTTTAGATGATAAGTTTCTTTTCCATATTTAATTTCAACTTCACCTTCCAAAACATAGATGAATTCTTCACCTTCGTGAGTTGAAAGTTTAACTTCTTCTTCTGATGATGGGAAAATATCAATAACAAACGGATCCATGTGACGACCAGCTTTGTTTTGAGCCAATGTATAAAAGTCTAAATCTGAATTGATTGCGTTTCCTCTGTCAGAAAAGCGAGTAACTTCTTTCTTTTCTTGAGCTCTAGAAACTACAGGTCCAAGATTTTCGTCGTCATCCATAAATGTTCCAAGCCTTACGCCTAGAACTCTTGCAATTTTGATTAGAGGTGTTAGGTTTGGTACAAGTGAACCATCTTCGATGCTTGCAATTTGTTCAACACTAAGATTAGTTCTTTCGCTTACATCTTCAATTGAAAGTTTTCTGTTTTCACGAACCATTTTTACTTTTGCACCAATTTTGTTTTTAACACTCATTTTACACCTCTTTTGTTGTATATTTATAAATTCTGAATTCAGAATTTTTTACAAACTTTGCTGCCTTGTCATTGCGAGACCTTTAGGTCGTGGCAATCCATTATAAATTATGGATTGCTTCACTTCGTTCGCAATGACAAAACTTGTGGGATAAGATCCTCGTGTCAAGCACGAGAATTTTTTAACTATTTTATCTCATAATCCTTATTAAATGCAGCTTCAATTGTTGCAATGTTAATTGGATTAAATTTTTTGTTTCTAGCAGAAATTGCTTCGTCCAAAGCAAATTCAAATGGTTTTACACCACTAATCATTCCAGGAATAACTTTTGCAAGACATCCCAAAACAACCATATTTGCACCGCGGGCATTTTTACATTCAGCAGCCATTTCGTTTGCTGGCAATGCCAATGTTTTTATATCATCACGAGTTGGTTTAATGTCAATTAATGATGAATTGTAAATTAATAGCCCGCCTTTTTTTAGTTGTTTTTCAAACTTAACCATTGAAGGTTTGTTCAAAGCAACAACTACATCTGGCTTTTCAATTACTGGTGAAGCAACTTCTTCATCACTAACAATAACCGAACAGTTTGCAGTTCCACCACGCATTTCTGCACCGTAAGAAGGAATATGCGAAACATATTTATCTTCATTCATTCCAGCAAGAGTAAGAATTTTTCCTGCAAGAATTACACCTTGTCCACCAAATCCGGCAAAAATAATTTCTGTTGTCATTTTCTACCCCTTGTGCAATTATGCTTTGTTTACAACACCAGCTGTTGGAGCTGCTGCTTCAGGAATGTTTCCAGCAGGAACATCTCTAAATACACCCAATGGATAATAAGGTTCCATTGCTTCTTTTACCCAATCAGCAGCAGTAACTGCATCAACACCCCAGTTTGTAGGACACATAGAAAGAATTTCTACAAAAGAATAACCTTTTCCTTCTTTTTGATATGTCAATGCTTTTTTAATTGCTGCTTTTGCTTGATTAATATGTTTTACATCGTAAACTGCACAGCGTTCAATATATTTTGGTTCAACAAGTGTGTTTAATAATTCACAAGCACGAATTGGATACCCAACTTCTTCTGCATTACGACCATTTGGTGTTGTTTTTGTTACCTGACCAACTAAAGATGTTGGAGCCATTTGACCACCAGTCATACCGTAAATTGCATTGTTAATAAAAATTACAGTGATATTTTCACCACGGTTTGCGGCGTGAACAGTTTCTGCTGTTCCAATTGCAAGTAAATCCCCATCACCCTGATAAGAAATTACAACTTTATCTGGGTGAACACGTTTCATACCAGTTGCAACTGCTGGAGCACGACCGTGAGCTGCTTCACATGAATCTACATTAAGATAATTGTAAGCGTAAACAGCACATCCTACAGGAGCTACAAGCAAAACATCACTTTGAATATTCATTTCATCAATTACTTGAGCAATTAATTTGTGAACAATTCCATGACCACAACCACCACAATAGTGAGTTGGCACATTATTCATTGATTTTGGAAATTCGTATTTTTTAGACATAGCTTTTTACCTTCTCTACAATAACATCAACAGAAGGAATAATTCCTCCTGGTTCTCCGTAGAAATCAACATCACTAACTTTGTGGCCAGAATACAATTTAATATCTTGAACCATTTGACCCATTGACATTTCTACAGTAAGGATTTTTTTTGCATTTTCACAAGCTTTTTCCAACTCTTTTTGAGGGAATGGCCAAAGTGTGATTGGTCTAAATAAACCTGCTTTAATTCCTTGTTCACGCAAAACTTTTACAGCTTTTTTACAAACACGTGCACAAGTTCCATAAGCAGCAAGAACAAAATCAGCGTCTTCGCACATGTAAGATTCGCTCATTGTTTCGTTATCTTGAATTTTTGCATAATTTTCAAACAATTTTTTTGTGTGTGCGTTTAATTCACCATCAACACCACTTAATTTAAGCGACATCAAAATGTTTTGTTTTCTGTCCGCAGTTTTACCAGTTAAAGCCCAAGGTTTTGCAGGAAGATTTTCTACAGGTTCTGGTAAAACACAAGGTTCACTCATTTGACCAAGGTATCCATCACCAAGTAGCATAACAACTACACGATATTTATCTGCAATTTCAAAAGCTTTCATTGTACAGTCAGCCATTTCTTGAACAGTTCCTGGAGCAATTACAACAACATGATAATCACCGTTTCCACCACCACGAGTTGCTTGGAAATAATCTCCTTGAGCACCAGCAATGTTTCCAAGTCCAGGCCCTCCACGCATCATATTTACAACTATAGCAGGAAGTTCAGCACCAGAAATATAAGATATTCCTTCTTGTTTTAAAGAAATTCCAGGAGAAGATGATGATGTCATACATCTTGCACCTGCTGCACTTGCACCCATTACCATATTAATAGCTGCAATTTCACTTTCTGCTTGTAAAAAAGTTCCACCAACTTCAGGAAGTCTTTTTGCCATATACGCTGGAATTTCATTTTGTGGAGTAATTGGATATGCAAAATAGTAGCGACAACCAGCTCTAATTGCAGCTTCACCAATTGCTTCATTTCCTTTCATTAAAATTTTATTTGCCATATTATTCAGCCTCTATTTCTATAACACAATCTGGACACATAGTTGCACAAAAACTACATGCAATACATAAACTTTCATCAGAACAAACAGGATAATTTACACCCTGACCATTTGTTTCCTTTGACATTTCTAAGATGTTTTTTGGACAAACGCGAATACATAATCCGCAGCCTTTACATCTTTCAACATTAATTAAAGGTCTACCTTTTGCCATATAACCTCACAAAAAAATCTAATTTTTTACATTATAATATTATATAAATTACATAAAAAAAATCAATACAGTTTTACTTAAAAACTTTAATATATTTAAAGTTTTTAAGTGTAGTTGTAATTTTATGGGGGTATTTTTGCTAACGCAAAAACCGAGCTGCTACGGGTTCCGCTTTCGCTTCATCGTCCTCGCTCGCCCAAAAGGCTCGCTGCGGTCGACAGCTTCGCTGCCCTTCGTATCCCTTGCCTTACGGTAGAAATGGGATTAGTAGCGGGGCTACAAGTAGTCCCTTGCCTTCCGGTAGAAAAGTGCTGTTAGTATAACATGGTAGACATAGAAAATGCTACATATTATTCTAAGAGAAAGGAAGTAGCATTTTTGTGTCTACTTAATTGACCTATGTTCAACTTTATTGACTTATGTTCACTTATTAGATATATAATAAGTGTATAATATCTGTTAAAAATCCAATTTATGATATATAATATATAATTAAAGAGGAATAAAAATGTTGGCAAAACCGTTTATTAAATGGGTTGGTGGGAAAAGCCAATTACTAGAAGAAATAAGTGAAAAGTATCCTCAGAAAATTGAAAAATATTGTGAACCGTTCGTTGGAGGCGGTGCTGTTTTATTTGACATTTTAAGCACAAAGCATCCAGAAACTGTTCTTATTAATGACATCAATAAAGAATTGATTAACACATATTCACAGATTAAAAACAACTGTGCTGGAATGATTTCTCATTTATCAGAAATCCAGTCAATTTATAAAGCTCATACATTGGAAGAAAATAAAGCTTTCTTCTATGAAAAACGACAGCGTTACAATGACCTAAAAGTTAATGGAAATGATACTGAAAATCTTGAGAAAGCTGCTTTGTTTATATTCCTAAATAAAACCTGCTTTAATGGTCTTTATCGAGTAAATTCCAAAGGCCTTTTCAATGTTCCTTTTAATAACGCAAAAAATCCACTTTTATGTGATGAAGAAAATCTAAGAGCCTGTTCACAGCTTCTGCAGAATGTAGAAATGCGAGTTGGTGACTATAAAGAATGTAAAGATTTCATAGACTCTAACACATTCGTATATATTGATCCACCATACCGCCCTTTGACTCAGACAGCTGCCTTTACTTCATATTCAGAAAACGGCTTCACTGATAAAGAACAAATTGAACTCGGCAATTTTATAACTGAAATATCAAATAAAGGTGCTATGGTAGTTGCCAGCAATTCAGATCCAAAAAACTCTGATATTAATGATGACTTCTTTGATGATATGGGCGTTCCGGCTAAAGCCGTCGGCTGTTCCGCACTTCGCTACCGCTCATTCCTTCACTTCGTTTCGGAACGCCTACGGTGGTGCTCCATAGCCTAACGCTAAAAAATGACTTTTGATTTTAATTTACAATTAGCAGAAAATTATAATAGTAATTCTCAAAAAAGCAGAATTCTCACAGAAGATTGGGTCGAAAGAAACTTATATTGTCCTATTTGCGGAAAGCCATATATAAATCGATATGAAAACAATCATCCAACAGGTGATTTTTATTGCAAAGATTGTTCGGCTGATTTTGAATTGAAAAGTAAAGAGAGTAATTCTGGAAAACTATCTAAAACAATTACAGATGGTGAATATTCTACAATGATTTCTAGAATTACATCTTTTAGAAATCCAAATTTCTTTTTTATGACTTACAAGAATTATGCTGTTGACAATTTTATCTTAATTCCAAATCACTTTTTCACGCCTCAGATAATTATAAAACGAAAACCTCTTGGACCTAATGCACAAAGAGCTGGTTGGACAGGCTGTAATATTGATATTTCATCTATACCTGATTCTGGTAAAATTTTTATTGTAAAAAATCAAATTGAAATACAACACGAAACTGTAATTTCAAATTATGCGAAGACAAAATCGTTAAAAACTTCAAATCTTGAATCTCGCGGTTGGCTACTTGATACTTTAATGTGTATTGAGAAAATTCCTACAAAAAACTTTACACTTAATCAAATGTACGCTTTCGAAAATGAGTTAAAAGTAAAACATCCTGAAAATAATTTTATCAAAGATAAGATTCGGCAACAGCTTCAATATTTACGAGATAAAGGTTTCATAGAATTTGTAACGCCAGGACATTACAGAAAAATCTAAAAAAAGTACTTGATTTATTTTAAAATTTGATCAAGGATCAAAAAATGAAATCATTCATCTTTTATACAAGTGAAGGTATAACTTTATCTCCAAATAATTCATTATGTGAAAATTTTCAAATTTTGGGTTTTGCGGACGCTCATTCAAAAGACATGGCATTAGAAATCTTTCTAAAAAATAATTCGTGGATATATGAACTTGGCTTTTCTCAAAACGAAATAATATGCAAGGAGATTTTATAGAAATGGCAAATTTAGCAGAGCGCATTTTTTCATGTTTTAAATCTGATGATTCTTTTTCTTTAAGCGATGCTTATTCTCATTTTAATGAGAGCGCAAATGAAACAATTCGAGCAAGAATATATGAAAACCTAGGAATAAAGTTTCAAAGAATTGCGAAAGGTGTTTATAAAACAATATATGGAAAACAGACCTGTGTATTAATAGAAGGTGATGGTCGTGATCTTTCGTTTCTAAAAGATAAATCAATTGATTGTATAATTACAGATCACCCCTGGAACGATTCAAAATCTAATAAGGGAGGTAATCGTTCATTTTCAGATTATGATTGCTTTCAATACGAATTAAATGATTTTATAGAAAAATCAAGGGTTCTTAAGGATGGCTGTTTTCTTGTTGAAATTCTTCCAGCTGAGAATGAAAATAATTATAAATATCTATACCAAATAAAAACGTATGCAGAGAAAAGTGGGTTTATTTATTATTCGAAAGTTACTTGGAAAAAAGGGAATTTTGTAAGTAATACCGGACGAAAAGCGAAAAATACTCAAGATGTAATGATATTTTCTAAAGGAAAAGCTAGAAATATGCGTTTCGATTCAAAGAAGAGTGCATTATTAAAAGGTAATTACTATATGAGTGGAACTTCAAAAATGCTGCCTACAATGTTTGATATAGAACCTGTTTCAGTTAGAAAAAAAATACATCAAAGCGAATTACCTGTCTCATTGTGTGAAGAAATCATTGAATACGTTACTTATGAAAATGAAATTATTTTAGATTCATTTGCTGGAAGTGGAGCTGTAGGAATAGCAGCCTTAAACAAAAATCGTAATTGTATATTAATTGAGAAAGATAAAAATGCGACAAAAATGATTTGTGAACGGTTTTCTGATAATTTATTTTTTGAAAAGATTGGTTAGGATATCATTTCCAAATGGCGGCATTTCTGTTCAAAGCGGTAAACAAGTTTCTGTAAATAAAGGAGATTGGGACAGATCTCAAGGTTTTGAAAAAGATTACGAATTCAATCGTCAGTGGTTAAGTCTTTGCCGAGAAAAGCTTACAGAAGATGGTACTATCTGGATAAGCGGAACTTATCACAATATTTTTAGTGTTGCACAAATGCTAAATGAATTAAATTTTCGCATTCTGAATTGTATTACCTGGGCTAAAACTAATCCTCCTCCAAATCTTTCATGTAAATTTTTTACTCATTCAACAGAGTTTATTCTCTGGGCACGAAAAAATAAAAAAGTTACTCACTACTACAATTACGAATTAATGAAAGAAATTAACGGTGGAACTCAGATGCGTGATTTATGGTCTCTTCCGGCAATTGCAAAATGGGAAAAATCTTGTGGAAAACATCCAACTCAAAAGCCGCTCCCACTTCTTGCTCGTATAATTCTTGCATCAACAAAAGAAAATGATTGGATATTAGATCCCTTTACAGGTAGTTCAACGACGGGAATAGCAGCTAGTTTATTAAATCGTCGCTTTCTTGGATTAGACCAAGAAGAACCATTCCTTGAACTTTCTAAAAAACGCAGAGAAGAAATTAATAATCCTGCAACCAGATTTGAATATCGTGAAAAAATCATGAAGTATTCAGATAAGCCATTAACTGGCATCTTTGAAGTTCATGAAGATGTTCCTTATTATGGGCCGGATTTACCGATTTA
>JAGARY010000300.1 GCA_017622055.1 Treponema sp.
ACAACAACACCACGGCTAACAACTAATGAAACTCTGCTATAACCTTTTACAATTGCCCCCGCTGGCGGATTTTGTTCCAAAATTGAACCTTCATCACCAGGAACATCTGAATATCTTAAATTAATTTTTGGATAAAGTTCTTTTACTTGCATTTCAAGCAAAGCATCTTCCAATTGTTTTCCAACAACATTAGGAACCAAAACTTGTTCAGGCCCTTTTACAGTTAAAAAGAATGTTGCAACAGCAGCCATTACAACAACAAAAAAAGACGCAATAGCCACACCAATATACAAAGGAACATTAGATTGCACTTTTTCATAAGTTTCTGAAACATTCATTCTAAGATTTTTTGCTTCAAATTTCTTCTTTTCTTTTTTCGCCTTAGGAGATTCTTTTCTTTCTTTTTTTGATTTTTTATCTTCTTTTTTAGACACTTCAGGCTCTTCTTTATTTGAAGGTTCTGAT
Organism: Treponema sp.; assembly: GCA_017622055.1. Lineage (GTDB taxonomy): Bacteria > Spirochaetota > Spirochaetia > Treponematales > Treponemataceae > Treponema_D. The sequence continues at coordinate 466 of JAGARY010000300.1, forward strand.
TCAACTACTGCTGTTTCAACAACTTCTGATTTTACAACATCAGATTCTGCTACCTCAACCGACTCTTCAGAAACATTAGAAACATTTTCTACAGATTCAGAAACTTCCAATTCGTTTTGAATTTCTTCATTTTCTTTATTTTCAGTATCCATTTTGACCTCGCCTCTATTATATTACATTCCTAGCACAGTTCCAACAAAATTTCTTGCGCCATTCATAAAATCTTTGTGATTCATTTCTTTTTTGCCCTGACGTTGCAACAAAGTTACGCAATAAATTCCATTAGAACATTTTATATAAATTCCATCGTTTTTTACAAAATCAACAACTTTTCCATTAGGTTCATCTTTATATTTTGAAACAATTTCTTCATCCAAAATCATTTTTCCGTTTAAAATCCGAATTGACTGAACATTTGTTTCTGAAAGTTTTTCAAAAGTAAAACAACCAGGTTCAGAAAAATATGCTCTAACTTTTGCTTCAATTACTTCCACAGGCAAATTCCAATCAATTTTTCCATCTTCTTTAAGGATGATTTTTGTGTATGAAGGCTCCCCTTCTTGTTTTTTACCTTCTGGAAGTTCGTTTTTTCCATTTTTAATATTTTGATTTGTTTTTTCTACAACTTCAAAAAATAATTCTGCACCTTTTTCTGCAGCATAATTTAATAAACTTTCCCCAGTTTCAGAAAAATCCAAATCTACAATTTTTTGAGCTAAAATGTCACCTTCGTCCATTTTTAATCCCAAAGTTTGAATTGTAATTGCAGTTTGTTTATCTCTATTTAAAATTGCAGCAGGAACTGGTGTGCACCCACGATATTTTGGCAACATTGAAGGATGAAGATTTACGCCACCCAAAGGAAAAAGTGCCAAAAATTTTGGGCCAAAAATGTGCCCATAAGCAAAACAAAATAACAAATCTGCATTTAATGGCCCAATTTGCTCACGAGCTTGGGCATCTAAATGTTCTGGCGTAAAAACAGGGATATTTTTCTGAGCAGCATAAGCGGCAACTGGTGTGGGAGTTAATTCTTTGTGGCGTCCCTTTGCACTTGGCGGATTTGACAAAACCCCAACAATTTCAAAACCAAACTTTTCTTGATTTTCTACGAGAATTTCTAATGTTTTTTTTGCCGCTTCTGGGCTTCCTGCATATAATACTTTCATAATTTAATTTTTATAAAACTATTTATTTTTTTTAGCTTCTTTTGCCGCAATTTTTGCTGCAATTTTTTTTGCTTTATCTTCTTTTAATTTTGCTTTTTCCGCTGCACGTTCTGCACGTTTTTTAAACTGAGCTTCTGTTTTTTCTGCAAATTCTTTATCACCACGGTCAATATAAATAATTCCGTCAAGGTGATCATATTCGTGTTGAATAATTCTTGCTAAAAATCCGTCGGCATCAAGAGTAAAAGGCTTTCCGTTTTCGTTCCAAGCCTGAACTGTAACTTTTTCTGGACGAGTAATAGATTCGTAAAACTGAGGAACGCTTAAACAACCTTCTTCATAATCGCAAGTTTCTTCTGAAGTTTTGATAATTGTAGGATTAATAAAAACCCGTCTAACATCATCATCTGCAATCAAAACAAACATTCTGATATTTTTTCCAATTTGAGGACAAGCAAGGCCAACACCGTTTGCTTCAATCATTGTTTCAAACATATCTTCTGCAAGTTGTTTGATTTCTTCATTAATTTCTTCTACAGGAACTGATTTTTCTCTTAAGCTAGGAGTTCCAAGTTTTACAATATCTAAAATCATATATTTTCCTTAAAATATTCTAGATTCCCGTGACAAGCACGAAAATGGCACGATTTAGCTTTCTATGCGAATACGAGCGGCACGGGCGTGACCAGAAAGTCCTTCTGCGTCGCCAATGAAGCCAGCAGCAACTGCACTTTTTACAACTCCAGATTTATTATTATCTACACGCAAAGTTGTAACAGTTTTTAAGAACATTCGCACGCTTAATCCACCAGTATATTTTGCAGCACCAGAAGTTGGCAATGTGTGATTTAATCCAGCAGCGTAATCGCCATAAACTTCTGCGGCATAGTGACCAATAAATAATGAACCATAATTGTGAACAAGAGATTCCAATTTAGTTCTTTCTTCACCTTGTTCCAAAGCAAGTTCCAAGTGTTCAGGAGCTTTTTTATTTGCAATTTCTGCAGCTTGTTCCAAAGAATCTGCAATAATAATTACACCAAAATTATCTATACTTTGACGAGCGGTTGCTTTTGTAGTTAAAGTTTCAAGTTGATTTTCAATTTCTACACTAACTTTTTCTGCAAGAGCTGTACTTGTTGTAACTAAAATTGGTTGAGCAACAACATCGTGTTCTGCTTGTGCCAATAAATCTGCGGCAACCCATTCTGCATTTGCACTATCATCAGCAATAATCATAACTTCAGTTGGGCCTGCAATCATATCAATTCCAACTTTTCCATAAACTAATTTTTTTGCTGTTGCAACATATTTGTTTCCAGGTCCTACAATTACATCAACTTTTGGAATTGACTCTGTACCGTAAGCCATTGCTCCAATTGCCTGAGCACCACCAACAGCATACAAGTGATTAACACCACAAATATAAGCAGCAGCCATAACACCTTCGTCGGCATAAGGTTTTCCACCAACAAATGCTTTTCCAGGAACTCCCGCTCCAGATTTACTTGATTCAGAAACAT
>JAGARY010000301.1 GCA_017622055.1 Treponema sp.
CATTTAGAAACACCAGCTAACAATTCTTCTGAATATTCTGATGTCAAATAGTCAACCATTACGGCAATTCTTTTACGTTTCTCACCCATAGCAATTAATTATATATTCTTAAATTTATTTTGTCATTATTTTTTTTAATCTTTTATTACTAACAATTTGTTCTTTTGATACTTTGGAAGATATTTTTTTACTTTTCCATTTTCAAACTGAACATCAACCACAATTTCTTCATTTTTTACAAATTGCTTTGTGATAATTCCATAACCTTCATCATCAACAAAAACTTTAGTTCCTGTTTGATAATCCAAAGCGGTTTGATAATCTTCTTCTTTAGAAAAATCTTGAGATGTAAAAGTTGCCCCACGACTTGCAAAAGTTGAACTTGTAATTTGTTTGCCAAATGTGCCAAAGTTTTGTTTTTTTGTAGCAGATTTTGAATAAGAAGCAAAACCATAAGGAACTCTTCCAATAACAGAAAAAGCATCTTCTGCATCAGACAAAAACTGACTTGGCTTCATATATTGCCAAGAACCATACATTAAGCGTTTTGCCACAGAAGTAATGTAAAGTTCATCTTTTGCTCGAGTAATTCCAACATAAAACAAACGACGTTCTTCTTCTAATTCATCACCAACTTTTCCCATTCTTGGAAAAATGCCGTCTTCAAGGCCAGTAATTACAACTTTATTATATTCCAAACCTTTTGTATTATGTAAAGTGATTAAAGTAACAGCATCGTTAGAAACTTCCCCTTCCGAAAGTTCCAAAGATCGGTCTAAATTAATTGAATCTAAAAAATCTGTAAGACCTTCTATACTACATTCAAAAGGAACAGCACTATTTGCTAATTCCTGCAAGTTTTCTACTCTGGAAGTGCCTTCAATTTCATCGCTAGATTTGTAATATTCTTCAAGCCCCGTAATTACAGAAACTTTTTGAATAAATTCTGCAAGATTTTTTTCTGTTTTTAAACTTTCAAAAATTGAATTCATTATGGACAAAAAGGATTCAACCCCTTCTTTTGCTTTTTTTGTTACATTTTCAGAATATTCTTTTGAAAATTCCAAAAGATTTTTATATTGATTTCCGTCAAAAGCATTTTCTACAATTGCATCTTGAGTTTTTGGTCCAATTCCTCTAGTTGGCTTATTTACAATTCTTCTAAAAGAAATTTCATCTTGAGGATTTGCAAGTAAAGAAATATAAGCTAAAACATCTTTAATTTCTTCACGTTCATAGAATTTTAATGAACCTACTAAAACATAAGGAATTTTTCGTTTTAAAAATTCTTTTTCAAAAGTTAAGGACTGAGCATTTGTTCTGTACAAAATGGCCCAATCAGAATAATTTCCATCATTTTTTAAAGAGTTTTTTATTAAATCTGCCACATAAGTTGCTTCTTCGTTGGCATCACCAAGAAAAGCTAATGTTGGTTTTTCCCCTTCACCCCTGTCCGAAACTAGAGTTTTTCCAAGCCGATTTTTATTTTTTTGAACAACAATACTTGCTGCATCAAGAATCTTTGAAGTTGAACGATAATTTGTTTGAAGTTTTACAATTTCTGTTCCCGGAAACTTTTCTGAAAAAGACAAAATATTTTGAACTTCTGCTCCACGGAACTTATAAATTGACTGATCATCATCACCAACGACGCAAACATAATTTCCAGTGTTTCTTTCTACACCAGAAATTTTTTGCAAAAGTTTATACTGCGCAATATTCGAGTCTTGATATTCGTCAACCATAACAACTTTAAATCTGTTATGAATGTAATTTTCAATATCTTGATATTGTTCCATAATTTGAGCAGGTTTCATAATCAAATCGCCAAAATCAACATTGCCAGTTGCTCGCAATCTTTTTTCGTATTCAAAATAAATCTGATTAATATCAAATTCGGAACCTAAAAGTGTAAGATCATCTTCAGGTGTTAAAAAATAATCTTTTGCCAAAGAAATTTGATGTGCAGCTAACTTTGCTTCTTTTGAACTTAACGAAGGAACTGCGTTTTTTAATAAAACTTCCATATCTGAATCGTCATAAACTGTAAATGAAGGAATTAGCCCCACATCTTGGCTAAATTTTCGCAAAAACCATGAACCAAATGAGTGAAAAGTTCTAATTACAGATGATTGTGCCCGTTCTTCCATTGCAACGGCACGTTGACGCATTTCGTTGGCAGCTTTTTTTGTAAAAGTTACAGACAAAATTGAATATGGTTCAACATTTTTTTGATTTATTAAATACGCAATTTTTGTAGTAATTACTCTTGTTTTTCCAGAACCAGCACCAGCCAAAATTAGCAAGGGCGAACCTTCGTGAACAACAGCGGCATACTGTTCTTCATTTAAAACTGACAGTCCTTGTTGAATATCCATTTAAAAACCTTTTTATTTATCTTTTGCATGTTTGATTTGTTTTTCAACATACAATTTTTTATCTGCTTCAGAAAGGAGACGTTTTAAATTACTAGAAGATTGCAAATCAACTGCTCCTAAACTGATTGATAGTGTAAAAGGCAATTTATTCTTTTTAGAAATCTTTTCACTTAAAGTTGCAATTTGTTCCTTAACAGAATCAATTCTATCAAGATTCATTCCAACAGCAATAACTCCAAATTCATCACCACTTAAACGACCAACAATATCATCAGAACGGAATGCTTTTTTTAGAACTTCAGCTTGAAGTTTTATTGCCTTATCTCCCATTTCATGACCATAGGTATCATTAATTTTCTTTAATCCGTCCATATCCCCAAAGAAAACAACAACTGGCTGGAGTGTTTCTTGTGCTAAATCGATTGCACGTTGCCCTTTTTCTTTAAAACCACGACGATTCAAAATTTTTGTTAATTCGTCTGTTCTAGAAACTACATTTAAGTCTGTATTTACTATATTTCATTTTTCGTTTTCTAATAATTGATAAGTCTAATCATAAGATTGTGATAGAGCATTTATTAATATTTTTAAATAAACACCATAATCAACAAATTCTTTTGACTTAATTTTTGAAATTATATATCCATAATTTACTTCGCCAGAAAAAATTGGTTGAATAATATGCATTCCACATGTTTCAGTTAAATATTTTTCAGAAAATAAAGTTTTTCGAGGATTAAAATATTCATCCTCAACAAAAAGTCCAACATTTCTTTCTGAATCAAAAAACATTTTTATTTCTGCACAATCAGGAACAACAAAATCTTCTTTTGAATCTAAATAAACGGGCTCTTTATAAAAAGAAATCTGCATATTATCAAAGTTCGCAGTATGAACAATATATGCTAAATCATAAAAAAGTTGGCGCAAGGTATTTGAACTTTTTACAATATCCATAAAAATAATAATCCCAACTTTATCACGAATTACATCTGCATAATTTTCTTTTACAGTTACAACATCTTTTTCTATGCTTTGATTTCCATAAGAATCTAAACAAATTGGATCTGGATTTCTTTTATCAACACAACCACAAGATTGTCTATAAATTACTCTAAGTTCTGTAATTTCATTTTTTTCAACAGTTTTGCCATCTAAAATATCATTTGCAAGTTCTGCTGCTCTATACCCTTGACCATAAACATTTTGACTAATTGTAGAAAGTCTTGGATGAACTAATCTTGAACTGATTGAATCATCAAATCCAACAACTTTAACATCTTCAGGAACATCAATTCCAATTTCTGCAAAATAATCCATAGCAGCAATAGCCATTGCATCATTTGCAGCAACTAAAGCATCAAATTTAATATCTTTTTTTGATTTATATTTATTTTTTAGTTCATTTTTTGCAATTTCGTAAACAAATTTACCTTCAATTTCATTTTCTGATGAAAATTCTAAATCACAACTTTTTATAGCATTCAAAAAAGCTCTGTATCTTTCATTTCCTTCTTCAGAATTTAAAGAGTTTGCAGATAAAAATGCAAAATTCGTACAGCCATGTTTTGTTTTTAAGTGATTTACAATTTCGTAAAATATTTCATCACAATTAATTCTTTGTGTTATGCTATGACACTCTTCAAAATCAAAATCTAAAGCAACAGAAATAACAGGTTTATTCAAAAAAGATTTTAATTCATTTGCAATTTCGTCCCTAGACATTGTTGATGTATACATTCCAGAAGCACAAATTACAACATCAACTTCTTCAGATTTTAAAAGATTTATAACAGACCAATATTGATAATTAAAAGCCCCTGTAGAATCATGATAATACCTTGAATGAGCAACAAGGACGCGAACATCTTTTTCATTAAAATAGTCATAAATGCCTGCAAGAAATTCTAAACTATATTCTACCGCAAAACTAGGAACTAAAACTGCTACCGTTTTCATCTTTTTATCTTCCAAAATCTTTCTGTATTTTTAAAAATCTACTATCTAAGTCTACCCCAGAAGTTGCCAAAACTTTTACACGAATTACATTTCCAGGTTTTATACATTTTATCTGATTTGGATCATCACAATCATATCTAACAACAACACATCCATCCACATCAGGAGCTTGAAACCAAGCCCGACCAATTGCAAGCCCTTCCGATGCATCTTCTGTAAAGTCAGGATTGTTCTGAATTACTTCTTCTATTATAACAGATAATTCCAATCCTACATAACATTTTAAATCATTTTCTGTTAAATTTTGTTGAATTTCTTGTAATTTACCTACTCTTTTGTCTGCAACTTTACTAGAAACTCTTTTTTTCATGTTATATGCAGGAGTATTTTCTTCTCTACTGTATGAAAAACAACCTGACCACATTGGTTTAATTTCTTTTAAGAAATTACAAGTATTTTCAAAACTTTTATCAGTTTCACCAGGGAAGCCAACCAAAAAAGTAGTTCTAAGTGCAACATTTGGTAATTCTGATTTTATATTTTTAACTAGTTCAATATACTTTTCTGAAGTTCCAACTCTGTTCATAGACTTAATAATTTGGTCGTCGCCAGATTGGAACGGAATATCAAAATAAGGAACAAAACATTTTGAGTTTTTAATTATTGGCAAAATATCTAAATTAAAATGATCTGGATGAATATACAAAGGACGAACAATAAAATCATCAAATTCAGATTCCAATTTTGCAATTTCAGAAAAAAGCAAAGAAAGGTATGATTTATTTTCTGAGTTTTTTAAATCAGAATCTTTTAAAACGTCATCAGATTTTCCAGTTCCATAAGCAGCCAAATCTTGCCCAATAAGATTGATTTCGTAAATATTTTTTTTCAATAAATCTTTAATTTCAGCAATAATTTCTACAATTGTGCGACTTCTAACTTCACCACGAATTAAAGGAATGGCACAGAAAGAACAATAATTTGAACAACCTTCTGTAATTTTTACATAAGCAGAACCTGGAAAATTCAACAAAACAGGACGTTTTCCAGAACAAACATCTTTTTGCTCATAAGTTTTTACACTTCTATTTCCTGCTTCCACAGATTTCATAAAAGAAACAACTTCTGCCAAATTTCCATTTCCAAAAACCCCATCCAATTCAGGAATTGAATCAAACATCAACTGAGCATAACGTTCGGCAAGACAACCTGTTAAAATAACTTTTGCATTTGGATAAGCATTTTTTATTTGATAAATTGAATCAATTGATTCTTTTTTTGCAGATTCAATAAAACCGCAAGAATTAATCAAAATAAAATCAGCGGAATCTGCATCAAAAGTATGAGAAAAACCATTTTCAGACAAATAACCAATTATAAGTTCTGCATCAGTTTGATTTTTTGCACAGCCGTGTTGGTCAATAAAGAAACTAGTCAAGTTCAATTACCACCAATTTATATTTTCCGTCGGTATCTTTTATCCACTTGATATCTTCTACCAAGATTTTTCCTGCTTCACCAATATCTAAATCAAATGTTTTGGCATCTGCAATAATTGTAATTTTTAGGGCGTTTGCATTAGAAATCCACAAACGAATTCCATTTTTTGGAGTAGCTGTAAATAATTCACCACGCTCAAAATAAGTTTCAATAGCAGGATTTCGGTCAACCCGGTCTCTAAATAAACAAGAACCACGGAATGAAATATTAATAGAAAAAGGATATGCTCTGTTATCTTCCAAAATTACTTTGTAAGGATGCTTATTTTTTAGTTCATTTGCAAATGGAATTTCTGCCAAATCAACAGAATCAGATGAACCATCAGCAAAAACAAAACCATGTCGCAATAAAACACTAATTTCAGCACCACGTTTGTAATCTGTAGAAGAAATATCAGAAACATAAAGAATAAAATCAGAAACATTATCACCATCAATATCAATTTCAGCTTCTTCAGCCAAATCAACATAGAAAGTTCCATTTGGAGTTTCAAGTCCAAATGATGAAAGAGTGTCTTTAACAGTTAAAACAATATTTCCACCATTTTCAGTTGGAATTAATAATTGATCACCTTTGTAAACCCTATCATTAAATTTCTTTTCTGTAATTTCAATTTTGCTTGTAGTATTTTGTTTTTGTTTTAACGAATCAGCTTCTTTCTGTTTTGATTTTTTTACAGAAATCAAAACTAATGTCACAATAGCAAAAACAGCAACAACAACAGTTGGAATAATCACTGTAAAGAAAAATGTTGGAATTTTCTTTTTTGCAAGCAAATCTTGAGGAACAGGTGCTTCTTGAATGAGTTTATTTTGGTACAACTTCAAAACATAATCAGGATCTAATTCCAAATATTTTGAATAATTTTTCAAAAAGCCAGTTAAATATGCTTCACCAGGAAAAACGCCACTATCTTCTTCTTCCAAAGCAACTAAATATCGTTTTTCAATAGTTAATTCTCTTGAAATTTTATCGAGATCTAGATTTTTTTCCTCTCTTGTGCTTTTTAGAATTTCGCCATAGCTATCCATCTTAAATTTACTCCGTAAAAAGGAAATTATTGTAATTATTTGCAGATGAAGGTGGATCATAAATAAATCTTTGATCTGTAATATTTTGATTTAATTTATAATCGAAAAAGTCTAAAAAGAACTCTTCATTGTTTGGAGTAACTGCATTAATTCTTCTAATAAGTTTTGTATTTGGATTAATATAAATTTTAATAAACTTAAATGCTTCTGACGCGTTTTTTCTAGTCAAAATAAATTTTACAACCATTTCATCAGAGCCTTCTTCCAAAGGTTCTGCATTCTGACCAGTTTCATAAGCAACAGTATAATATCTACTCAACAATCCCAATCCTTGTGCTGTGGCAATTGATGTAGCATTTCCAGAAGGATTCACTTGTTGTTGCAAAACAGCCGAAGATTTTGGCAAATAAATTACTAAATTTTCGCCATTAAAAACA
>JAGARY010000302.1 GCA_017622055.1 Treponema sp.
GTTCCAGAATTTATTTCTGAATCTATTTCTTCTTGTTGGCTTGGTAAAATTGACGGAAAATATTATTCAGTTTTATTGCCAAACAAAATTGTAGATGCAAAAGCCTTTTCTAAACTTGATGCGTATAATGACAATATTTTCTTTATCAACAAAATGGCAGATATGGGAAAAGATTTAGACAAACTTACAATTATGGTTCTAAAATTCTTTGCAGTAGCCTATGTGTTGATGTATATTGTATTGCGCATTTTCTACAAACGAAAACAAAGTTTAAAAGTTATTTCTGTACCTTTGTTGATTATTTTGGTTGCGGCAGCAGTATTTGCCGTATTCAAAATTGATTTGGAATTCTTCTCTGTTACAGGATTAATTTTAGTATTTGGTTTGGGACTTGATTACATAATTTATATGATGGAAAATGAAAAAGGTCATCATGAAGAAAAGGATAAGACTTTGGAACCTTTTGCAATTATGCTTTCATTTATTACTACTGTAGTATCTTTTGGTGCATTGGCATTAAGTTCTTTTGTTCCAGTTCATTTAATTGGGCTTGTAATTTTTATTGGTCTTACAACTGCATACTTTAGTACATTCTTCTACGATAGAAGTTTTTAATAAATTTATGATGTTATTGTCATAAAAGATCCTCGTGTTGAAAATACAGTGTCATTGTCGGGCATGACCCGACAATCTTGTGGATGCCAAGTTTTTGTCCGAGAATGATAATGACTTGAGCATCTTTTTTTTCAACAGTTTTCAATGATTTTACACCATTTGACAAAAATATGTATAAAATTTACAATCAATTAATGAAAACTATTTCAAATTTTATTAAGGTTTTATTTGCCTTTTGTTCAATTTTTTTGGCTTTTTCTTGTGCAAGTTCAAAAAATTTACAACCTGCCCTTTCTCCAGTTTATGTAACAAATACAAAAAAAGTTAATCTTCTTCCTCCAGCAGACGCTTCTATTTCTATAGATTCAGTTTATTCATTAACAATGAGTTTTGGAAAAGATAGTTTTTCTGTTTTGGCTTACGCTCAATTAGATCACACTGGAATTACAATGACTTTGCTCAACGATTTTGGAACAGATATGGGCGTGATGATTTACAATGGTGAATCTGTAATTTTTGATTCTCCACTTCTTCCAGATAATCTAAAACCAGAATACATTATTTGTGATATTCAAAATATTTATTACGATTTAGAAAAGTTGCAAGCAAATTACAAAAAAGTTGGTCTTTCTTTTGAAGAAACTGAATTAGATTCAAAAAAAGTTAGATTGCTTAAAAATGGTTCAAAAGTAATAGAAGAAATTGTATTTGAAGGAAACACAGTAAAATTAAAAAACCTTCTACGCGGATATGAATATATTTTAGTTCAAGCCGAATAATCTAAGTTCAAGGAATAATATGATTTATTTTTCAAAACCAGGCGTAATGAGTTGTGCAGGAACAAATATAGAAGAACTTTGGAATTCTGTAACAACTGGAAATCAGTCAAATATAAAAAAAGTTACAACTTGTACAAACGAAGAATTTTTTGCTGCCCGCGTAAACAGTGCCGCATTAAAGCCTTCTTCCGCAAGATATGATATGCGAATTATGCAAATTGAAGAAGCGGCTCTTTTGCAAATTGAAGATTCTATTTTAAAAGCAAAAGAAACTTTCGGAAAAGACAGAATTGCAGTTTGTGTTGGCTCTTGCGATAACGGAACAGAATTTTCTGTTGCAGGACATAGAAAATATTTTGCAGAAAACACATTTCCTGCAGATTACAATTTGGAAATTCAAGGGGCAGATTACGTTTCTACTTTTATTGCCGAAAAATATGATTTATCTGGGCCTGTAAACACTTTTAGTACAGCTTGTTCTTCTAGTGCTTGTGCAATTATTAAGGGTGCAGAATTAATTATGTCTGGAATTGTGGACGCTGCAATTGTTGGTGGAATTGATATTGCTTCTGATACAACTTTAGTTGGCTTTAACGGATTGGAAGCAGTTTCTTCTGAAATTACAAATCCTTTTAGTAAAAATAGACACGGAATTACTTTGGGTGATGGAGCTGCGTTTTTTGTAATTGCCAAAGATAATTTTGAAAA
>JAGARY010000303.1 GCA_017622055.1 Treponema sp.
ACAACAACAATTACAACAAAATAAAAAAGATAAAAAATCAAATAAAAAAAGTAAGGAAGAAAAAAAATTTTATAAAGTTCAAATTTCATTAAAAACTAAAGTGATTTTTTCTGTAATGGGAACAATCACAATCATTTTGCTAACTTTTTTGATTTTTATTTTACGCAGTTATAAAATCAATATGACAGAAAGTGTTAGTAATATTGGTTGTGCTCAGGCTGAACAAACTGCCAGCGTTTATGATTCTGCTGATGGTCTTTATGAAAAAATTCAACATTTTTTTGAAACTCAAAAGGAATCAAATTCTTTTACAAACGCGCCGTACGAAAGAATTGATATTATTATTACAGATTCAAAAGAAAGTTTTTATTTGGAAGAAATTTCAGATTCAACTCAGCTACCAGACTTCAAAATTTTTGCCTACACAACTGGAAAACCTTCACAAATAAATGCAGAAGATAAATCAATTTCTTCTGTGAATGCTTTAGAATATGTAAAAAGATTTAAAAATGGCTCTTACAGAAAATCTCCAATTTATAATAAAACAACAAGAGAATATAAATTTTACCATCCAGTTTCTTTTGGAAGAAAATCAGGCCGAAAATTAGTTGGATTTTCTGTAGTTACTTACAAACAGGAACTTTTGATGAAGCAATATTTTCAGACAAAAGTTTTTGCCATTACAATGTCTATTTTATTTTTATATTTTTGTTTTTTTATTACACTTTTTCTTTCTGACACAATGATTAATCCTCTTTTGTATTTGAGAACTAATGTTAGAAAAACTTCAAATTCCATAAAAGATATTCTTTCTGGTTCTGCTAAAATCAATCAGGAGGATTTTGAATATGAAGATTGTATTAAAACAAATGATGAAATAAAAGATTTATCTGTTGAAATTGGAAATCTTGTTTCTTTAATTCGTGGAATTGTTCCATATATTTCTTTTTCAACTTTAAAAAATGCAGAAAAAGATTCTAAAAAAAGTACATCACGAGAACTGTGCTTTTTATTTACTGATATTCGAGGTTTTACTTCATTATGCGAAGGTTTACCACCAAAAGATGTTGTGAATATTTTAAATCATTATTTAGATATTGAAACTCAAATTATTTTGAATAATGGCGGTGATGTTGATAAGTTTGTTGGGGATGAAATGATGGCATTTTTTGCTGGACCTAAAAAAGAATTTAATGCATGTAAAGCAGCAATGGAAATTAGAGCAGCAATGCGAGAAGAACAAGAAAAATCAAAAAATGACGAATCAACTTTTGTTTCAATAGGAATTGGAATTAATACAGGAAAAGTTGTATTTGGTCCTATAGGTTCTTCAACCCGCATGGATTTTACTTCAATTGGAGATACTGTAAATCTTGCAGCAAGATTAGAAAGTGCAAATAAAGTTTATGGTTCAAAATCAATTATTACAGAAGCAGTTTTTGCAAAACTTCATGATAAATTTATTTGTCGCGAACTTGATTTTATTACTGTTAAAGGAAAAACAGAACCAGTTAGAATTTATGAAATTTTGCAAGAAAAGAATAAAGCAGAAGATAAGATTTTTGAAATAAAAAATCTTTTTGAACAAGGTCTTGAATTATACAGACAACAAAAATGGAAAGAAGCATTTAAACTTTTTGATTTAAATGCAAGAAAGTACCACGACTACCCTTCTATTGTTTTTATTGATAGAATTCGACACTTTGCAAAAAATCCTCCACCAAAAGATTGGGATGGAGTATTTGTAATGAAAACAA
>JAGARY010000304.1 GCA_017622055.1 Treponema sp.
CGTCATTGTAGTTTTTGTATCAAATAGTGTTTAAAATAAACCCATTTTTTAGACTGTATCTTGTTTTACTTGAAATTCATCAACAGCAGCCTGAATTTTTTCTCTAACTAAGGCTGCAATTTCTATTGTTTTAAGATTTTTGTATTCATCGTAAAGAATTGGTTTTAAAAAGTGGATTTTTATTTCGTAAGGAGGCTGAACTCCGTGTTTAAACAATTTGTAAGAATCAATTAAGGCAACTGGCAAAATTGGAGCTTTTGAACGAATAACGCTTTTAAAACATCCACCTTTAAATTCTGAAAGTGTAAAAGGATCTTCTTCGTACCAACCTTCTGGGAAAATCATATAATTGCGTTTATTTGTTAATTCGGCAGTTAATCTTGTAATTACATCAACCATTGAATGCATATCATTCTGGAATAATTTTAAGGAACTAATAAGCAAACAAACTTCCCGAATAAACGGACGATGACAAGCAGTATCATTAACAACAACACCAATATTTCTAGGAAAAACCTTCCAGATTACAAGAGGATCAAATTTTTCTTGATGATTTGAACAAACTAAAAATCCATCTTCTGCAGGAATATTTTCCTGACCAAACACAGAAACTTGCACATCACATGCTTTTAAGAGAAAATTAATTAATTTTATTGTATAATCGTATCGTTCTTGTTCAGTATATTTGGAAGGATGATTTGCCATATAAATCATCTTTGGGTAATATTTTAGAATATACCATCTACTTTTCCAAATAGCTAAAAATAAGATTTTTTTGTTTGTCTTTTTCTTTCCCATGATTTATTTCTATACTATATAGTAATTTGTTCTTTATTTAAAGACATAAGCGAAATATTAAAAAATTATAATTTAGTTTTTTGAATTTTTTCCGTAGTTTTCATTGTGATTTCTGGCCATTCTTTTACATTTTTGCCATGATTTACAACTAAAAAAGCTTTTTGTGCACATAAAGAAAGCGGAAAATCGGAAATGGAGTCGGAATAAAATTCGTCAATATGCAAATTTGTAAAATATTCGCTTAAAATAAGATTTTTTACTTTTTGTTTTCCGTAACAACATCGTCCAACAATTTTTCCAGTTTGTAAATCTAATTGAGTTCCAATTAATTGAACATTTAATTTTTTGATTATTGGACGAAGAAAAAATTCAGGGGAAGCCGAAATGATTAAATCATCATCTTTTTTTTGTTTTAAATACCATGGAGAAATCTTTTTTTCATATTTTTCCCAAAAACTTTCAATTTCGTCTTCCAAGTTTGGAACATATTTCATAAAGCTTAAAAGTTGCTCTACGGCTTGACTCACAGAAATCTTTTTTATTGCAAAGAGGATTGCACTTACAAACAGTTTTGGTAGATACAAAAATAATATATGAGGATGTCGTATTATACACCATTTGAGAAAACATATTGTACTATCTGAATAAAAAATTGTTTTGTCAAAATCGTAGACGTTCATTAAGAATATTATACTCTAAAATTGAATTTTTTAAACTAAATATACGAGAAACACCTTATATCTTTATTATTTGATAAAAAAAAGTTTGCGGAATTTTGTATAGAGGGGTAAACTGAAGATAGTGAATATTTCATTCACAAAACTAGGAGGTATTTTAAAATGAAAAAACTAACAAAAACTTTATTATTTGCTTTTGCATCATTGTTTTTAACATCATCACTTTTTGCAGCAACAATTCACGAAGGTGACGCAGCTCAAAAATCTTTTGAATTAACAGCAAACAAACAATACGGTGACAACTACGAAACACAAAACAATGTTGGTGTTATTCTTCCAAAAGAATATGAAGCAAAAGCTGGAGACAAAATTACAATCCATGTTGAAGGTACAGTAACTAACGATATTGTTGTTGGGGAAAGAAAAGGTGAATCATCTGCCGCTGAAATCCTTTTTGTTGACTGTTCTCCAGCTGCTAGCTATTGGACAGAAATTACAGATAGAATTAAAATTACTGATGTTGTAAAAGCTGGAGAAAAAATTGTTTGGGATTACACATTTGTAATTACAAAAGATGCTCAGGCTAATTCAGGAAAAAAAGGATGCCGTTGGGTTATTTCTTCTTCTCCAAAACAAAATAAACCTGTTACATTTAAAACAACAAAATTCACATATAAAATTGAAAGATAGTTTTAGTTTTATATAAAGTAAAGGGTTGCACTTCAAAATGAAGGCAACCCTTTTTTTGTAAGTTTTATCTATATTTAGTTACTTAACAAAGCATTTAAGCATTTTACAAACTCTGCAGGTTCTTTAATTTCTACACCAGCAATGAGCAATGCCTGATTCAATAAAACTTCGGAAACATTTTTAATTAAAGTTTCGTCATCGCTTTCTTTGATTTTTGCAAGAATTGGGTGGTCGCCATTTACTTCCAAAATTGGTTTTAAATCTGGACCAGCTTGACCCATTGCACGCATCATTTGAATCATTTGGTAAGAAGGATCATTTTCATCAACAACAATACAAGAAGGATTTTCTGCTGTAAGAGTTTTTGAAAGTTTTACTTCTTTTACTTTGTCGCCAAGTGCTTTTTGAATTTTTTCTACAACTGGCTTAAATTCTTTTTCTTTTTGTTCAGCTGCTTTTTTATCATCAACTAAATCTTCGTCGCTACCAGAACGGTTTACAGCTTTTAATTCAAAGTCTTTATATTTTCCAAAACCTGGAATAACAATATCATCAATATCATCATCCATTACAAGAACTTCAAAACCTTTTTCTACATAAGCTTTTAACAAAGGATTTGCACGCAAGTTCTTTTCGTCGCTTCCACTAATATAGAAAATTGATTTTTGTTCTGGCTTCATTCTTTGGCAATATTCTGCAAAACTTGTGTAGTTTCCTTCACCTGTGCCGCTTGCATCTGTAGATTTGAATCTTACAATTTCCGCAATTTCTTCACGGTTTGCAAAGTCGCTGTACAAACCTTCTTTCATTGGACGATTAAATGCAACAACAAATTTATTCCATTTTTCAATTGCTTTCTTTTCTTCGTCTGAACGTTTGTCTTCTTCAACTTTTTTAGCTTTTTCTGCAGCATCGCCCATTTTTTTGAATTCGCTCAAAAGTTTTTTAACAGAAGAAGATTTAATTGTTTCAAGAATACGGTTTTGCTGCAAAATTTCGCGGCTAACATTCAATGGTAAATCTTCTGAATCAATAATACCGCGAACAAAGCGCAAATAACTTGGCAAGAGTTCTCTGTCATCATCTGTAATGAAAACGCGTTTTACATAAAGTTTTACGCCGCTTTTGTAATCTGCTTGGTACATATCAAATGGCGCATTTTGTGGAATGTAGAATAAAGTTGTATATTCTTGAGTTCCTTCTGCGTGTGTGTGAACATAATGAAGTGGTTCACTTCCGTCGTGACCAATTGTTTTGTAGAATTCGTTGTAATCTTCTTCTTTTAATGCCGATTTTGATTTTTTCCACAAAGCCGAAGCGCTGTTTACTTGGTCAATTTTACTTTCACTGCCAGTTTCTTTTCCTTTATCATCATATTTTTTTTGTTCATAATGAAGATAAATTGGGAATGCAATGTGGTCTGAATATTTTTTAATTAATTCTTCAATCTTCCATCTTGAAGCAAATTCTCTTGAATCTTCGTTTAAGTGCATTTCAATTGCAGAACCAGAACGATTTGCGTCATCAAATCCGTATTTTTTTGCAATTTCAGAATCTGCGGCAACTTCTTCAATGTCATAAGAATTTGTTCCATCGCTAGACCAGTGCCAAATTTTTCCGTCGCCAGCAGCTTTTCTTGTGTAAACATCAATTTTGCTAGCTGCCATAAATGCAGAATAAAAACCAACACCAAATTGACCAATCAAAGCCGAATCTTTAGCGGCTTCACTAGTCAATTTTTCCATAAATGCTTTTGTTCCAGAACGAGCAATTGTACCAAGATTGTTTGTTAAATCTTCTTCGTTCATACCAATTCCGGAATCTTGAACTGTTAAAACTGAATCTTTTTCATCAAAAGTAATATCAATTCGTGGTTCAAATTGAATGCCTTTGTATGCGTCGTCAGAAACTGTTAAATATTTAAGTTTATCTAACGCATCAGAACCGTTTGAAATTATTTCACGTAAAAAAATGTCTTTATTTGAATAAAGAGAGTGAATGATTAATTTTAAAAGTTGATTTACTTCTGTTTGAAACTGATATTTTGCCATCTTTTTCCTCAAAAAATAAAAATTATTACTATATAAAGTAATAAAAACTAACGGTTTAGGCAAGAAAAATATAAAAAGTCTTTCAAAAAAATTCTTTTCTTGCGATATATTCAAAATGATGATACCTTTTTAAAGTATACAATTTAATTTTTTTGCTTGGAGACAGCGTTGGAAAAAAAAGGGTTGTTGTTTAGTACAAAATCTGAAGCTTTTAATAGGGTTTTTAAGTTTTGTATTTCCGTTTTTTTTGTAGTTGGATTTACGTTACTTATCACTTTGTTCTTGCCAAAAGTTGATATAATAGAAGAAAGTGTTGATATTGGGCTGTTTGCGTTGATTCCGGCTGTTTTTTTGATTGGGTATATTTTTATTACAAAACGCATTTTGGAAGCTTTGATTTTGGCTACTTTGATGTGTTTTATTTTTTCTGATAGAACAAATTTTCTTTCTGCGTTTAATGAAGGTTTAACTTCGGTTATGATGGACGAAGATACTGCTTGGCTCATTGTTGTTTGTGGTTTGATGGGAAGCATTATTAAGTTGATTGAAAAAACTGGGGGAAGTTTTGCTTTTGGCGATTTTGTTGCTCGTCATTCAAAATCAAGAAAAGGGTCTTTGCTTTGGACTTATCTTTTGGGAATTATTATTTTTATTGATGATTATTTGAATAGTTTGACAGTTGGTTCTTGTATGGCACCAATTACAGATAAACACAAAGTTTCTAGAGAAGAATTAACTTATATTGTAGATTCTACGGCGGCTCCGGTTTGCGTTTTAATTCCAATTTCTACTTGGGCGGTTTTTGCAAGCCGATTGTTTGTTACAAATGGTGTTACTACAGAAAGCGAAGCTCTTAAATATTTTATTAAGACAATTCCATACAATTTTTATGCTTGGGCTGCTTTGATTATTGTTTTGCTTTTGATTTTGCGAGTGATTCCGCCTTTGGGCCGAATGAAAGTTGCAACTGAGCGTGTTGAAAATGGTGGGCCTCTTGCACCAGCTGGGTCTGAAAAAATTGATATTCGTGGAAATAGCAAAAATGCAGAACCTCAAACTCACGGTAAAATAATTGATTTTGCACTTCCAATTGCTTGTTTGATTTTGTCTACAATTTTGTGTGATGTTGATATGCAAAAAGGGGTAATAATTACTCTTGGGTTTATGTTTGTTTTGTATGTTAGCCGAGGATTAATTTCTGCTAGTGATTTTGCGGACTGTTGTGTTGAAGGAATTAAAAATATGCTTTTGCCTTTGATAATGATGGTTTTGGCATTTTTGTTTAGTTACGCAAGCAACAGAATTCAATTTACAAAAACAATTATTGATACTGTTTTTCCAGTTATGCAAAATATTCCTCAGTTAATGCCATTGTTCATTTTTATAATTTTGGGAATTACTGAATTTATTACTGGAACAAACTGGGGGCTTTATATTATTGCGTTGCCAATTGTAATTCCACTTTCTGCGGCAATAGGCGCAAACACATTACTTTGTATTAGTGCTGTTTTGTCGGCTGGGGTTTTTGGAAGCCACATTTGTTTTTATTCTGACGCCACAATTATTAGTTCTTCAGCTTGTGGATGTGATAATTTTGAACACGGACTTTCGCAAATGCCTTACGGATTCATAGGGGCGGCTTTTGCAATGATAATGTTTACAATTGCAGGCTTTGTGATGTAGTAAACTGTGCATAAAAAAAGGGCTGCCCAAACTTGAAGTTTGAAAGGCAGTCCTTTTTTATATTATTCTATTTTGCTCTAGAAATATCGATATTTGGACCGATTAAACCAACGAAAGCACCATTTTTAGCTTCTGTTGTATCTGGGTGAGCAATGAGCCATTTGTTGCGTGCCCAAAGAAGTTTGTCTTCAAAGTCAATTTCTTTGATTGCAGGTTTTTCTGTGTTTGTGTCTTTTGGAAGAACGATGATTACACGGAATCCTTCTTTTGAAACTTCGCCACCAGAAACTGCATTACAAGGAGCGTAGTGCAAAGTTGTTTCGTAAACTAAAACTGGAGTTCCTTTTGGAACGTAGAAAGCTTCTACAGCTGATGTATTTAGTTTTCCATTTTTTACAGATTGAAGTGGAGCTAACAACAAAACAATGTCGTTTGCTGGAATGTTAATTTCTGATCCCCGGTGATATTCAAGACAGTTTAATTTTGTGTTGTAACCGTTGCAGTATCCAATTTGAATTGGCATTCCACCGTAAGCGTTGTCGCTAAGTTCTTTTGCAATTGGCAAAGATTCAAGTCCAGCGTCTCCTGGTTCGTAAATTACAGCATCAGCTGGTTTTTTTGTTGTTTCATCAAGTTTTTTAAGAAGGTCTGTTACATCATAACCTGTTAAAACTTTTCCGTATTTTTCAAAACTGTGTGAAAAAACCGATTTAATTTTCATTTTTTACTCCTGTGTAAGGCAACTATGTTGCCGGTGTATTACATTCTTGTCACTGCGAGCGCAGCGTGGCAGTCCAGAAAGTGTATATTCAAACTGCTAGATTGCCACGATTTTCTTGCGAAAATCTCGCAATGACAAGTAATTGTGCAGAATCGTCATTGCAATGACGATTTCTTATATCATAGTTTATCACTGTTTCTGCCAAAAAGCACTAATATAAATTACTTATTAATTTATTTTTTACAAAAAAAACGCTATCATTCTGTAAAAGAGGATTTTATGGCAAGATGTGTTGTTGTTAGTGCGGCAGAAATTAAAAATTATGAAAAAGTAAAATCATATTTTAAATCAGATGATTTTTTTGTTTTTTGTGATGGCGGATTAAATCATATTAAAAAACTTGGAGTAAAACCAAATCTTATTGTTGGTGATTTTGATTCTGCCTGTAAAAACGATTTTGATATTTCGCAAATTGAAACAATTGAACTTCCATGCCAAAAAGACGATACAGATACGTTTTTTGCAGTAAAAGAAGCTTTGAATCGTGGATTTGATGATTTTTTATTAATTGGATGCATTGGAAATCGTTTTGATCATTCTTTGTGTAATGTTTCGGTTTTGTTGTACTTGCAGGAAAAAAATGTAAAAGCAATACTTGTTGATGATTATTCAGAAATGCAAATTGTAGGAAGCAAAAAGGTTTATATAGAAGATTCATTTTCTTATTTTTCTTTGATGTGTGTAGCAGGGGATGTTGAAGGGGTAAATATTTTGGACGCAGAATATCCTTTGGAAAACGCCAAAATCAAAACTTCTTATAATTACGGAATTAGCAACAAAATAAATAGGGGAAAACGCTCTTGTGTCTGGGTAGAAAAAGGGTGTATGTTGTTATTGAAAATTTTTTAATATGGGATTTTCAGACTTTTTGAAAATACGTCATTGCGAGCGTAGTGTGGCAATCTACACAATATAAAGACGTACTGTTATTTTAATCCTTGCGGAGTGTTTTATGATTTTAACTTGGTCTGTTTACGGTTTATTTATTTTATTGATTTTATTTGGTGGAAAATTTGCTTTTGGGAGAGGCAAGTTTAATGATAATTTTTTAAGCTTGGAAGCCACAAAATGTTTAAGAGGATTAGCGGCAATTGGTGTTATTTTGCATCATGTTTCACAAGAAAGTGCTTTTCAAAAAGTTAGAGAGTTGAGCATTTTTGTAAATGCAGGGTTTTATTTTGTTGCAATTTTTTTCTTTTGTTCTGGTTTTGGCTTAATAAAAAGTTTAAATCAAAACCAAATTATTTTGATGGATTTTTAAAAAATAGAGTGTTAAAAACAATTATTGTTCCTTTTTATGTTTGTGTTTTAATTTACGGAATTTACAAATTGATTATTGGCGTAAAAATGCCTTTAGCTCATTGGATTACAAATCTTTTGGGCTTAACATTAATGAATGATTACGCTTGGTATCCTATTGTTTTGGCAATTTTGTACATTGCATTTTACTTTATCTTTAAATATATCAAAAACAGAAAAATTTGCTTTTTGTTGATGTTCCTTGTGATTTTTGCTCAGGGCGTATTTTTTGCGGTTACTGGTCATTTTGCCTGGTGGGCTGGAGAACCAAACTGGTGGTTGCAGCCAAATGGATGGGCAAACGCGCAATGGTGGATGCAACAAAAAATTATGTGGTTCTTTGGTGAATGGTGGGTAAATTCTTCAATTGCATTCTTTATTGGAATGATTTACGCAAATTTTGAAGAAAAAATTGTAGCGTGGTTCAAAAAATGCTATTGGCTAAAATTAGCAGGTTTGTTGCTTTTGTGGATAATCTTTAATTTTGTTTCAGGAATGGCACAATGGAAACTTGGATATTGGTCTGAATATAGCGGAAAAGGTCCTGGAGTATTTAATAAATTTGTTTGTTATTTATCTCAACTTCCACAAGTAACATTTTTTGTTTTATTTGTGTTTACAGCAATGATGAAATTTTACAGCGTGAATCCAATTACAAAGTTTTTTGGAAACGTTTCTTACGAAACATATATGATGAATCTTATTGCGATAGAAGCCTTTAGATTTTTGCTTTATAAAAATCAAAATGGTAGATGGATGCCATTTTACAATGCGGGAAATTACAACTTAGCAATTTATGCAGTGGCAGTTTTGGCAGGAACAATTTTACTTGGCTTAATGTATAGATTCTTGAATAATCAGGCAAAAAAATTAATAAAATAGTGGAATAATATGGAAAAAAGAATTAATAGAGGCGCACTTTCAATGGTAAAATTAACTTTACCATTGGCTTTTGAACAATTTTTTAGAATTCTTGTATCTTCCGTAGATACAATGATGTTAAGTTCTTACAGCAATGAAGCTGTTGCTGCTGTTGGGCTTGTTTCCCAATATGTATTTTTCTTAAATTTGATTTTTTCTGTAATTGGAACAGGAACTTCAATAGTTTTGGCTCAATATTTGGGAGCAGAAAAATCAGAAAAGCAAGTTTCAGATATTATTAAAGCAAGTTATGTAATGATGGTTTTGGTATGTATTTTTATTACATTGCTTGTAATTTTTGGAACCGCACCGCTTCTTTCTTGTTATACTTTGGAAGAAAGCGTTAGAACTTTTGCATGGCAATATTTTGTAATTTATGGCGGATTATTCTGCATTTTTAACGGAATTAATCTTTTGCAAGGTGCAATTTTACGATGTTATGGTTACACAAAAGAATCTATGATTGTTTCGATTGTAGCAAACATTGTAAACGTTATTGGAAACGCTTTGTCTTTGTACGGATTCTTTGGATTACCAATTTTGGGAGTGCCAGGTGTTGCAGCATCTTCTGGTATTTCAATGGTTGTTTCTTGTTTGATGTTTTCGTATTACATCAGACAAAAAAAAGATATTAATTTTTCTTTAAAAAAGATTACAAAAGTTGAAAAAGAAAGTTTAAAAACAATCTTAAAAGTTGGTGTTCCTACAGCGGGGGAAAGTCTTTCTTACAATGTTGCACAAATTGTAATTATGGCAATGATTTCTACCTTGGGAACTTATGCAATGTCGGCACAAGTTTATTGTCAGTCTATTGTAAGATTTGTTTTTGCAATTGCTGTTTCAATGGGACACGCAACTCAAATAAAAGCGGGATATTACGTTGGTTCAAAACAAAATGATTTAGCATACAAAAACATTTTTAAATATCAACTGGTAGCAACCGCTTGTTCAATGGTGGCAATTGCTGTAGTAAACGTTATTAAGTCGCCAATTGTAAGCATTTTTACAGATATCCCAGAAATTCACGCCTTAGTTTGCGATTTATTGTTATATTCGATTTTTATTGAATTTGGGCGTTCTTTGAATTTAATTTATGTTGGTGCGTTAAAAGGTGCTGGAAACGTAAAATTCCCTGTGTTTTATGGCATTGTTTCAATGTGGATAATTATGGTGTTGGGAAGCTACATTCTTGGACTAAAAATGGGAATGGGTTTAATTGGGTTCTGGCTTGCAATTGGAGCAGAAGAAACGTCTCGTGGTGTTGTGATGTTGTTCCGTTGGAAAAGCAGAAGATGGCAAAAATACGCCTTAGTTTAATCTAAATTTTGCAGGATTTTTTATAAGATGATTTCTTTGATTGTTGCTTTTGCAAAAAATAATGTTATTGGAAAAGACGGAAAAATTCCTTGGAATATTGAAGGGGAACAGTCCAGATTCAAAGAATTAACAACAAACAACATTGTGATAATGGGAAGAAAAACATTTGAAGAAATCTATCAAAAATTGCAAAAACCACTTCCAAACAGAATAAATATAGTCATTTCAAAAACAAAAAAATATGATTTTGAAAACTGTTTTACCTTTGATTCTTTAGACGCCGCCCTAGATTTTTGCAAAAAAACATTTCCACAAAAAGACATTTTTATTTCTGGTGGGGCTGCCCTGTACCAAAAGGCCTTGACAATTGTAGAAAAAATGTACATCACAGAAATTGACCTAGAAGTTCCTAGCGACACATTTTTTCCAAAGTTTTCAGAAGAAAACTTTATTTGCGAAGAAGAAATCCCTGTAAAAAGCAATGTAGATTTTGTGTATAAAACGTACAGAAGAAGGTAGGATTATTGAGATAGTAAGTCAAAAATTTTTCTTTCCTTTCTGTAATTTCCAATATTACTTTTTAGGTATGAAAGTTGTACCTATTTATGAAATGACAATTTATAATGCCTTTTTGGTTTTTATTATTTTTAGTGTAATTGGTTGGATTTCGGAAGTTATTTTTGTGGGGCTTTTTGTAGAACACAAATTTGTTAACCGAGGATTTTGCACGGTCCTTTGTGTCCAATTTATGGTTTTGGCGGGCTTGTGATTTTGCTTTTGCCTTCTAGATTATATTCTACTTGGATTCCTTTGTTTTTGGCGTCTATGGTTTTGTGCACTGTGGTTGAATATTTTTCTAGTTGGATTTTGGAAAAACTTTTTCACACTTTGTGGTGGGATTATTCAAAGGTTCCATTAAACATTCATGGTCGTGTTTGCCTGCTTATGTCTGTATTATTTGGATTTTTGGGATTATTTGTAATTCGGTTTGCAATGCCTCATATTGTGAACATTTTGAATTCCATTGGCATGGTTTGGGCAAAACGATTTGCTTTGATTATTTTGGCCATTATGCTTGTTGATGTAACTTTTACAGTTAGAAAACTTGTTGATTTCCGTACTGCATTGGTAAAAATAAAAGAATTTGGAGAATCTTTAAAAACTCGCTACGGAAAAGAAGAATGGTTCAAAGGAAATACAATTTCAGAAATGATTACTTCTATTGAAGCTCAAGATAAATTGGGAAAAGAAAAAATTCATCCACAATTGATGGAAAGTATTAAAAAGTTGCAGCAAAAACATCCTACAATTGAACGCTTTTTGTTACGGTTCCCTACAATTAGAAGTAGAGTTTACCCAGAAAGTATGAATCTTTTAAAACATCACTTTTTGCTACGGCAAGAAAAAGCAAAAGATAATCAGCAAAACTCTATAGAAAAAGAATAAACAATATATAGAAAAAAAGTTGCATTCAAGAATGTTTCTATTTATAATTACATAATAAAGTTTAAATTTTTAAAGTTTTTGGGGGACTTTATGAGTGATCAAAGAGAAACTCTTGGCAGTAGATTGGGATTTTTGTTACTTTCTGCTGGATGTGCAATTGGTTTAGGAAACGTTTGGCGCTTTCCTTATATTACTGGAAAATACGGTGGAGCAGCCTTTGTTTTAATTTACATTGTGTTCCTTATTATTTTAGGTTTGCCTGTAATGATTACAGAATTTGCAGTAGGTCGTGCTTCTAGAAAAAGTATGAGCGTTGCCTTTAAGGAACTTGAACCTGCAGGGACAAAATGGCATTGGTACGGAAAATTTGCAGTTGTTGGTAACTATTTATTGATGATGTTCTACACTGTTGTTGCTGGTTGGTTCTTAAAATATTTCTTTGAAATGATTAGCGGCAAATTTGTTGGAATGGATTCTGGTAAAATTGCAGAATGTTTTGGTGCAACAGTTGGAAATCCTACTTCATTAATTATTTGGATGCTTGTTGTAATTATTATTGGTATGACATGTTGTTTCCTTGGATTGCAAAAAGGTGTTGAAAATGTAACAAAATTTATGATGTGTGCTCTTTTGTAATTATGATTGGCCTTGCAATTTATGTTTTATTTATTCCAGGTGCTGCAGAAGGATACAAATTCTATCTAAAACCAGATTTTAAAGCTTTAGTTTCTGGTGATGGTGGCGGTGGACTTTGGGAAACTGTTTATGCCGCAATGGGTCAAGCTTTCTTTACATTGAGTCTTGGAATTGGTTCAATGGAAATTTTTGGTTCATACATTGATAAAAAACATTCTTTAACAGGTGAAGCTGTTCGTGTAATTGGATTAGACACATTTGTTGCAATTTGTTCTGGTTTGATTATTTTCCCTGCTTGTGCTGCATTTGGTGTTGAAGCAAATTCTGGTGCTGGTTTAGTATTTATGTCTTTGCCAGGTGTTTTCAATTCAATGGGTGCTGTTGCTGGACGCATTTTTGGTGCATTATTCTTCTTGTTCATGAGTTTTGCAGCACTTTCTACAGTAATTGCTGTATTTGAAAATATTGTTGCATTCCCAATGGATAAATTAGGATGGAGCAGAAGAAAATCTACATTGATTAACTTTGTTCTTGTGATTATTTTATCTACACCTGCGGCTCTTGTTATGAACGTTTGGGAAAAAGTAAAAATCTTGGGACTTTCTATTGATGGATTTGAAGACTTTATTGTAAGCCAGAACTTGCTTCCACTTGGTTCGTTAATCTTCCTTTTATTCTGTACTTGGAAAAAAGGTTGGGGATGGGACAACTTTGTTGCAGAAGCAGATCAAGGTGAAGGTATTAAATTCCCTAAATTTAAAGCTGTTCAATTCTACTTAAAATATATTGCTCCATTAATTATTGCGGTAGTATTCATTGCTGGATACATCGACATTTTTGGAAAATAGTAGGGTTAAAAGTGAACAGTTTGTTAACGTTTTGTTCTAAACAAAAATTGAGAAACTGTAAATCAAATTAGTTATTAAAATAATTATTCTTTCCTTTTGGAAACTCCCGGTCGAGTCGTGGCTGTCAAAGATGCTATCGAACTTTTAAGGAATTGTGATTTAGGTCAAATGGTTCGCTACGCTGCCACCATTTGACAAACAAAGTTCGGCGCACTTTGCATCCACGCTCTCCCTCGCGTTTCCAAATAAAAATGTCTTTTAGTAATTGTTCACTTTTAATTTCGTTTCTCAATTTTCACTTATTTAACACACGCAAACTGTTCACTAGCACAATCGAGGCTTAAGTCTTCGAACGTAGATACAATTCTCTTAATTCATAATTCTTAATTTTTTATTAAATTCTCTTTGAATTACGCCTAACCCTGATTGTAAGGGCGCCGAAGGCGTTAAAAAAGGGGCTTCACCGAAAGTTTTGAGGACAGTCCCTTTTTTAATGAGCGGTAGCGGAACCCTGAAAAGCAGGAAAGGTAGAACAAAATGTTTGAGATGTGTTTGATTTCTTAATTTTAAATTAAATTTGTTCCTAATCATTCAAAAAATTGACTTGTAAAATCTTTTTTCATATACTGTAAATATGTTTACAATTACAAATGTTTCAAAGAGTTATAATAAAAATGCTGTAAAAGCGGTGGAAAATCTTTCTTTGGAAGTAAAAAATGGAGAGATTTTTGGATTTTTGGGGCCAAATGGGGCTGGAAAAACTACTACAATCAAAATGCTTACTGGGATTTTGGAGCCGGACCAAGGGGAGTTGGAGTTAGACGGAGTTTCTATTTTAAAATATCCTATTGAAGCAAAACGCAAATTTTCTTTTGTTCCAGATAACCCAGAAACTTTTTCTAGGCTTAAGGCCATTGAATATTTGAATTTTATTAGCGATGTTTACAAAGTTCCAAAAGAAGATAGAATGCAGCAATTTGAATTTTTTAGTAAAAAATTTGGGTTGGAAAGTGTTTTAAACAATAAAATTTCGTCTTTTAGCCACGGAATGAAGCAAAAATTGTTTTTAATTGCTAGTTTGGTTACGAATCCGCAAAACTGGATTTTGGATGAACCTATGGTTGGGTTGGATCCGGAAGCGGCGTTTACTGTAAAGGAAATTATGCGGGAACGTGCAAATAACGGAAAAACGGTTTTCTTTTCTACTCATGTTATGGAAGTTGCTGAAAAATTGTGCGATAGAATTGGAATTATTAGAAAAGGTCAGTTGGTTTTTGTGGGAACAATGGCAGAGTTGCGTGCTCAGTATGGTTCTGAAAATCAGTCTTTGGAAGATATTTTCTTGCAGTTGATTAAGGAATAGTGCGGGCTTTATGATTTTTTCTATTTTTAAGATTTTTATTTCTAATTTGTTTTCTTTTGGCGGTGCTTTTGGTGAAATTAAAAAAGGTCCAAAGGGAATTGCAAAGATTATTGGAATTGGGCTTTTAGTTGTTTTTTGCTCGTTTTCGTTCATTTCTATGACTTTAATGTCTACTTATAATATTTACACTTTTTATAAGTCTATGGATATGCCTCAGATGACTGTTTTTTTCTTGATGGCTTCTTGTGTTATGGTTTTGTGTTTTTTTGGTTTTGCTTCTATTGCGGGAAACTATATTACTGGAAGTGGTGAAGAACAGCTTTTGGCAATGCCAATTAAGCCTTTTGATTTGTTTGGTGCAAAGTTTCTTGTTAGTTTAGTAACGGACGCAATTTTGGGTGTTGTGATTCTTGCTACTGGCTCAATTTTTTATGGAATTTTGGAAGGTTTAGTAAGAAATCCGCTGTTTTATGTGGGATTGTTGGTAAATATTGTTGCAATTCCCTTAATTTCAATTTCTGTAATTTATACACTTTTAGTTTTGGTGTTCTACTTTTTTCCTGTTTTACGAAAGAAAAGTTTGCTAAGTTTGATAGCTACGGTTTTTATTATATTATTCATCTTTTGTTTTTCGTTGATGTCAAATATGCAAAATCAACTTATTCAGTTTACAGAATCTGTTAGTTCAATTAAATTTTTGAATTTTCTTAGTTCGTCATTAACTGGAAACTTTTTGGCCATTTTATTTATGATTGGCCTTTGTGCAATTTGTGGTTTTGTAATTTTGCCAGTTATTGCACCTTTGTATGTTAAAAGCTTAAATGGTTTTACAGATACAAAAAGTAAGAAAATTAATAAAGACGAAGCAAAAGAATTAATTAGCAAAGCAAAAGTTCAGTCTCATTTTGGGGCATTGTTGATTCGTGATATTAGAAACTTGAACAGAGAGCCTGCCTTTTTTGCAAATGGTCCACTTTTTGTATTTTTAATGCCAGCAATTTTTGTAATTTCATTTTCGGTTGGATTTATTGGCGAAGGTGGAGCTATGAATGAACTGTTTGAAGTGATTAGAAATGAATTTGTTTCTATGGATCCAGGTTTATACGAAACAATAAAATATTTTGTTGCTTTGTCTGTGGGGCTTTTTTCTGTTTTTATGGGAAACGGAACTGGAATTTCTGCAACGGCAATTTCTAGGGAAGGAAAAAATCTTAGCAATTTAAAAGCAATGCCAATTGATATTGCAGATTTACTAAAAGCAAAAATTGTTCATTCTATGATTTATTGTGTTATTGGCTGTTTGATTATGACAATTATGTTGATTGTTGGCGTGTTGATTATTCAAATTCCTTTTTCTGTTTTTGATATTTTGCAGATTTTTGTTTTGGCAATGATTTTGAATCTTTCAATTTCGTTTTTGCTAGTTTTGATTGAAATGTTTTTAGATACAATTAAGCCAAAATTAAATTGGGAAAATCCTAATGCTTGTGTAAAACAAAACATGAACACAATGATTGCAATGTTAATTTCGATTTTAATAATTGGAATTGTAGCTGTTCTTGGAATTTTTGTTATTCCTCGTGAATCTGTGGGAATTTTGATTTTAAGTGCAGTTTTCTTAATTCCTTGTGCACCAATTGGTTCGGGATATTTTAAATATGCACCAAAAAAGATTAAAAGAATGTAATTTTTGATTTAGGGTTTAATACAAACCCTAAAAACGGCCGAGTCAAGGCCTTGAGCAAAGCGTGCCTTGACCGGACGTATTAAGACTAAAAATAGAGGAAAAAATGACTTCGGAACAGGCAAAAGAACAGGCAATTAAAAATTTTAAATCTGGAATGAATTGTGCTCAGGCGGTTTCTACTGTTTTTGCGGAATCTTTGGGGGTTGAAAAAAGCTTTATTCAAAAGATTGCGCAGCCTTTTGGAGGTGGAATGTGCCGAATGCGGGAAGTTTGTGGTTGCGTTAGTGGCATGATGCTTGCTTTGGGGCTTTACAAAGGTTCTGATTCAGATTCCAAAGAGGCAAAAGATGAAGTTTATGCAATTGGGCAAAAACTTGCAAAGGAATTTGAAGATGCAAATGGTTCAATTGTTTGTGGCGAACTTTTGGGAATAAAAAAAGGTTCCCCTGTTTCTGAAGCGCGGACAAATGAATATTATAAAAAGCGCCCTTGCGGGGAACTTTGCGGAATGGCCGCAGAAATCTTTCAAAAATATCTGGATTCTGCGGAGTGATAGTGCGGGAATGACAAACGCAAATGACACAAATTCCTTCACCCCGTCATTGCGAGCGCAGCGAAGCAATCCACGACATTCAGGACAATACTAAATCAGAGAATTTGCCCGACAATCTTTCTAATTCAGCTTTTATGTCTTCCAACGCTTTGATTGGAGAGCCAGAACGAATTACCGCTTTTTCCATTGGGCAAATGTCGGTGTTTTGGCGGTTTTGAATTGTGTCTGCAAAGGTGTCGGCACTGTATGTTATTTCCGCGCGATCCAAAATCTGTATTGCAAGCTTAGCCATAACCGTCGCGTGCACATGTTTTACACCAAGCAACACATACAAAAACGCTGCAGCACGACCAACAATTTTATCGCAAGCAGAATAATCAGAAAAATCTTTGTCCCCTTCTGCAAGTTCAACAAGTTTTTTAATTCCAGTTTGGTCGCTAGTAAAAACATCATCACCTTTACACAAAACCAAAGTGCAGTTTTCTTTTTGGAATATTTCTTTTGCTTTTTCTAAATCTGTCATTATTTTCCTACCTTGGCAATAATTCCGCCGCCAATAATTACACCGTCTTTGTACATTACAACCGATTGTCCTGGTGCAATGGCCCGTTGTTGTTCTTCAAAAGTTACTTTCCAAGAAGTTCCACAAAAATCTTGAATTTCGTCTTCTTTTGGCACATATTTTTCAATGATTGCTTTTACAGGGCGGCTTGCAAGTCTAATTTTTACCATTGCTTCTACAGGCTCAGATGGTTCCACATCTCCTGGCCAAACAAAATTATCTGCAATTAAATAAGGAGCGTTTAAGGCATCATTTGGAGCCAAAACAACAATGTTCTTTTTAGCATCAATTGCTTGAACATAAACCGGGTAGCTTACAGCAACACCAAGCCCTCGTCGTTGGCCAATTGTGTAATGCTCAATTCCCTTGTGTTTGCCCAAAACTTTTCCGTCCAAATCTACAATATCACCAGGAACGCTAGGTTTATCAGAAAAAATCATATCAAAAAATTCTTCACCAACAAAATCCTGACTTTCTTTACGTTTTGCCGCTGCAAGATTTGCTTTTTCGGCAAGTTCAAAAACTTCTTTTTTTGTAATATTTGCCAGCGGGAACCTAACTTTTTCTAAAATTATAGAAGGAATTCTGTACAAAAAGTAAGTTTGATCTTTTGTAACGTCAGTTGCGCCACTAATCATACAAGGTTTACAGTCAGTTCCAAAAAGGCCACTTTCTGGACGAACAATTTTTGCGTAATGACCAGTACAAAAATAATCAAAAGGAACATTCAATTTTTCAAGACCTTTTAAAAAAGCCCCAAATTTTACAGTTGCATTACACTGAATGCAAGGATTTGGCGTGCGTCCCGAACGATACTCATTTTTAAAATAACTAAGCACAAAATCCTGATATTCTTGCTTTACATCAACCACATAATATTCCATTCCGTGTTGTTCACAAAAAGCCCGACATTCTTCAATATTTTTTAATTCCGCAGGGCTATAACAACTTGGAGGCAATTCTTCTATATTAACACCTTCTGGAAGTTTTCCGTCCCAAAGACTCATTGTGGCACCAATTACTTTGCAACCACGTTCAAGTAACAAAAGTGCAGTTAAAGTTGAATCAATGCCACCAGACATTCCAACAATAACAGTGTCTCCGGCTTTTGGCATTTCTTGTTCAATGTAATTCATAAAGTAAAATATAGCACAATCAAAAAAAAAATAGTAGAGGAAAGTTGGGCCCAAATGCATTGGAATTTCCTAACAGTTAGTCCACAAACTCCTTTATGTCATTGTGAACAGAAGACAAAGTAATCCAGAAAATAATTTGTCACATCTTTTTTTTCTCTTAATTTTAACATAATTAAGTAATTTTTGATTAAAAATTTTAATATTTAGGTAAAAATTCATATTTTTAAACTTGATTTAAAGTAAATATGATGTATTATTTAAGTATGCAAAGTTAATTTGTAGGAGGAAATGAATGAAAAAATTAAGTAAAATCGTGTTAACAGTTACAATGATTGCTTCATTAGCAACTGTAATGGGTTGTTCAAAAAAAGAAGGAACAACAAACAAAAGTAGTTCAGCTGTAAAATACACTGATATCGAATTGGGGAAAACTGATACAGATTTAACAGCAACTATTAAAATGCTCACTCATCGTACAGATATGTTAAACGATGAATATTCAGGAAAAACATTTGCAGCGTACTTAGCAGAATTTAATAAACTTTATCCTAATATTACTGTAGAAATTGAAGGAATTACAGATTACGCAAGTGTTGCACTTCTTCGCTTACAAGGTGGAGACTGGGGCGACATTATGATGATTCCTGCTTTAGATAAAAAAGATTTAGGAACATACTTCTTACCATTCGGAACTGTAGAAGAAATGGATAGCCAAATTAAATTTGCTTCACAATGGGCTTATGACGGAATTTGTTATGGTGTTCCAACAACAGGTAATGCACAAGGTGTTCTTTACAACAAAAAAGTATTTGAAAAAGCTGGAATTACTTCTATTCCAAAAACAACAGCAGAATTCATTAGTGCTCTTGAAGCTATCAAAGAAAAAACAGATGCAATTCCATTATATACAAACTACGCTGCTGGTTGGACAATGGGTGCTTGGGATGCTTACTTAGGTGGTTCTGCAACAGGTAGTGCAGATTACATGAACAACACATTAATCCACGAAAAAAATCCATTCAGAAATTACGGTGATGATACACACGCTTATGCAGTTTACAAAGTTTTGTATGATGCAACAGCAAAAGATTTAATTGAAGATGACTATACAACAACAGACTGGGAAGGTTGTAAAGGTATGATTAACCGTGGTGAAATTGGAACAATGGTTTTAGGTTCTTGGGCATTTACACAAATGCAAGGTGCAGGTCCTAACCCAGATGATATTGGATATATGTCATTCCCAATCACAATCAACGGAAAACAATATGCTTCTGCAGGTCCAGACTACAACTTTGGTATTAATGCAAACGCTTCTGATGATAACAAAAAAGCTGCTATGATTTTTGTAAAATGGATGACAGAAAAATCTGGATTTGCATATAACGAAGGTGGAATTCCAATTTCTGCAAACGATAACAACTACCCTGCTGCTTACGCTGCATTTGCTGAAAACAATGTAGAATTTGTTGCAGATAATCCTGCTCTTGCTGGTGAAGAAGATTTCTTAAACTCATTAAATGCAGAATCTGAATTAAACATCAACAACGGTGGAAACCTCAAAGTTCAAGAAATTATTGAACACGCAGACAGAGGAACAAAAACATTTGATGAAATTATGAATGACTGGAATGCAGCTTGGACAAGAGCTCAAGAAAGTGAAGGAATTTCTACAAACTAGTTTTTAGGATATAGGGGCAAGGATTTTCTTTTGCCCCTTTTTTTAAGTACACTTGTAGGAGTTTTTATGAGTAACACAAAAAAGTTATCAATAAAATTTAATTCATCAAAAACACAAAAAATTGTAATTATTTGTCTTTTTTTGATAATACCACTCTCTTTATTATTTATTTTTACATATTTGCCTTTTGGCGAAATGATTAGTTATAGTTTTTACAAAATGAAATACATTGGTTCTAGAACTTTTGTAGGATTAAAAAATTATAAAGAATTATTTTCTAGAAGTGATATTTTTAATTCGTTGAAAATAAGTTTGTATTACATGGGTGGATCTGTAGTTCAATTAGTATTGGCACTTTTATTGGCAACACTTTTAAGTTTTAAAACAAAACTTGGAAGTTTATTTAAAGGTGTAATGTTCTTTCCATATTTGATTAATGGAATTGCAATTGGATTTATTTTTAAATTCTTTTTTA
>JAGARY010000305.1 GCA_017622055.1 Treponema sp.
CGTGCCACATAATTGCAACACCTTCACGAACGTCATCAGCACCGTAACATTTTACGATTAAACGATCTGGGTTGTTTCCGTATGGAATTTCTTTAACAACTGTTAAAGCTTTATCTGTACCATTTCCGTTGAAATAGTCAAATTTTGTTTGAACGTAAGTAAATCCGTTGATGCGGCTAATGATTTGAGCAGCATCTTTTCCAAGACCGTTCAAAATTACGCGAAGTTTATTTTTACGAACTTTGTTAGCGTTAGCTGCAATTTTAATAGCACCTTCAGCTGCTGCAAATGATTCGTGTCCAGCAAGGAAAGCAAAACATTGTGTTTCTTCAGAAAGAAGACGAGCACCTAAGTTTCCGTGTCCAATACCAACTTTTCTGTCATCAGCTACTGAACCTGGCAAACAGAATGCTTGTAAACCAAGACCGATGTTAGCTGCAGCTTGAGAACCAGTTTTGTCACCAGTTTTTTCGCCTAATTTAATAGCAATTGCAGAACCTAAAACATAAGCCCATTTTGCATCTTCAAAACAGATTTGTTGTGTTTGTTCACAAATTGCATAAGGATCAAATCCTTTTGATTTACAGAGTTCGCGAGCTTCGTTTAATCCTGCTTCACCTTCTGAAAATCCATATTCTTTAAGAGCTTTATTAATCTGAGGGATACGACCTTCGAAATCTTCAAATAATGCCATCTATTTCCTCCAAACCTTATTCTTTACGTGGGTCGATAAGTTTTACCATACCCTGATCTTCTGTTACGCGTCCGTAGTGTGTACGAGCACCAGCAATAGCTTCTTCAGCAGGTTTTCCAGCTTTTAAAGCGTCCATTAATTTACCAAAGTTAATACAGTTGTAACCAATAACTTGATTGTCTTTATCAATTGCCATTGATTCAACATAACCTTCTGTCATTTCAAGATAGCGTGGACCTGTTTTGCGTGTAGCAAACATTGTACCAACTTGTGAACGTAAGTTCTTTCCCAGGTCTTCCAAAGAAGCACCAACTTTAAGACCGTCTTTTGAGTAAGCTGATTGTGTACGTCCATAAACAATCTGCATGAAAAGTTCACGCATAGCTGTGTTAATTGCGTCACAAACTAAGTCTGTATTAAGAGCTTCAAGAAGTGTTTTTCCGATTAAGATTTCAGAAGCCATAGCTGCTGAGTGAGTCATACCAGAACAACCAATTGTTTCAACAAGAGCTTCTTCAATAATTCCTTCTTTAACGTTTAAAGAAAGTTTACAAGTACCTTGT
The DNA here is from genome assembly GCA_017622055.1 of Treponema sp. Lineage (GTDB taxonomy): Bacteria > Spirochaetota > Spirochaetia > Treponematales > Treponemataceae > Treponema_D. The sequence goes on from JAGARY010000305.1 coordinate 1,258, forward strand.
TGTGGTGCACACCAACCAATACCGTGTGTAAAACCAGAAATGTCTTCAATTTTTTTTACCTGAACCCATTCACCTTCTGCAGGGATTGGAGCAGGTCCGTGATATGCACCTTTTGCTAAAGGACACATATGTTCAACTTCTGCTGTATATGTCATTGTTACTCCTAGAAATTAAAATAAAACAAAATATTTTAATTTTTAAATGGTTATAATTACAAACCACATATATAAAAAATTTGCAACGCAAATCTCTGCTATTTTATCATTATCTACAATCTTTTTCAATGTCATCACAAAAGAAAAAAACACAAGAATCTTCTATATTATTATAATTTGAATTGCTTTTTAATTAAACTCAATGTAAACTATAACTAATGATATCTTTGTTACAAAAATTGAAAAATAAAATAAAAGACAAATACACCATGCCCACATCTCTAAAAAAAGAAATTGTAAATAAAAATTTACATCGCATGAAAATTTTGTTACCAATTTTATTTTGTTACGGATTATTTTTTCTTTTTATAACTGTATTTTTTAGGCCAAGTTCAATAAATCAACTTTACCACGTTCTCTACTATTCCATAACAATTTTTATTTCTGTTGTTGCA
>JAGARY010000306.1 GCA_017622055.1 Treponema sp.
TCTATTGAAGAAGAATTTGAAGAATTCGAAGCAACAGAGGATGATGTAGAAGAAGAAATCGTTGAAGAATACATTGAAGAACCTCTTGCAGAAGAATTTGTTGAAGAAGATGAAGAACCAGAAACTCCAGTATCTCCTGAAGAACTTGGTGAAACTGAAGAAGTAGAAGAAGATTATGAAGAATCAGATGAACCTTCAGAAAGCGAATTTGTGGAACTTGATGAATTAAGTGATTTGGAAGATTTAGAAGAATCTGAGGAAGTTGAAGAATCAAATGAAGCAGAAGAAGTTGAAGAACCAACTACAGATGAAGATTTAGAAGTTGTTGAATCAGAAGACCCAGTTGAAGGTGAAGTTGAAGAAACTGAAGAATCTGATGAAACTGATGAAACTGATGAATACGAAGCAATTGTTTTAGTTCCTGTAGAATCAAATCCTCCAGTTGTGGAAGAATCTGAAGAAGTTGTTGCAGAGGAAGTAGAAGTTGCTCCTGTGGAAGAATCAGAAGAAACAGAAGAATCTGAAGTTGAAAATGAAGTTCAAGAAGCAATCATTTTACCAGTGGAATCTGAAACAACATCAGAAACAGCTGAACCTGAACAACCAGAAGTTCCAGCTGCTCCTGAAACTCCTACAGTTCCTGAAGAAACCGTTGCAGCTGTGGAAAATGAAGCTCCAAGTTGGGAAAAATACCTTGTTCCAAGTTTACAAGATTTGGAATCTGGAAAATATTATATTCAAATTGCATCATTAAGAGATGACAAAAACATTGAAGAAATCATTTCAAAATATGCAAACAACTATCCAATTACAATTGTTCCAAACAAAGCAGGAACTGTAAAACAAGTGATGGTTGGTCCACTTTCAATGGACGAATACGGTGTTGTACTCCAACGTTTCAAATCTTACGGATACAAAGATGCGTTCCTAAGAAAGATAAAATAAACAAAAAAAAGAGGTTTGTTCTTTGAATGAACCTCTTTTTTTATATAAATAAACCACTTATCAAAATAAAAGACCAGTTATCCTAAAATAAAAGATGCCTGATGTAAAATGTGATACTTTGTAGACATGAAAAAAATTATTATAACATTTTGTATTAGCATTTTTATGTGTTTTGCTGGTTTTGCAGAAAATAAAGAATCTGCAATGGGGAAATATAAGTATACGATTGGAGGATTTTGGACTTGTTACCAAGATTTTGCTGGTGGATATGGAGAATATGGATTTAATCTTCTTTCTGAGGAAAACAAAGTTGTAGTTCGAGATTGTATTTATATTGAAGGTCAAGGAGGCTATCTTGCAAAAAATGATTGTCTTGGATATGGAGCTTTAGAAATTGGAAACAAATTTATTTTGGGTGGAAAGATAAAATGTAATGATTTCATTATTAGAAGTTATGGTTTTTCTGCGGTAGGTGTCGGTTTATACACATGCGAGGGGCATATTTTTTTTAGTTTGCCAATAATAATTGATTTATCATTGGGAGGCGGTTTTGAGTTCCAATTTGCAAGTAAAATGGCGTTTGTGATTGAGTTTGGAGGTTTATTTAGAATGTTTGCTGGTGAAAATAACTACGAAAAAAAAATATATCCAAGTTATTCAACTTCTCCGAGTCTTTCAATAGGATTCAGAAGTTATATTTAGTAAAATAAAATACTCTATTTCATTTGAGGAAACTTGTGAGAACAGAAATCAAAATTGAAAAATGTAATAAACCATATTGTGTTATTCATACGGAAACAGAGACCGAAGGAATTTGTAAAGTAGCCGAATCAATTCGAAAAATGGATGAAAGTGGAAAAATTGTAATCTTGACAGCTTGGGATGGTGATTATTGTATTCAGCTAAAGATAGATGAAGTTTTTAGAATTTTTAGCATGGAAAAAAAAGTTTATGTAGAAACAGAAAAAGAAGTTTTACTTTTAAGAATGCGACTTTATGAATTTGAAGAACTGTCAGAAAATTATGGATGGACGGATTTTATTAGAATTTCCAATACTGATATTGTAAATTTTTCCAAAATAACATCGCTTGATATGTCTATAAGTGGTGTAGTTAAGGTTAATCTTATCAATGGAAGTAAAACTGTAATTTCTAGAAGATTTGTAACAAAAATAAAAAAACAATTGAATATGATTCATAAAAAATAATTAAATTTTTAGATAAGTGGGGTTTTATATGCTAAAATCAATTTTAAAAAGAGCTCTTTTTGGATTTATATCTGGAGTTTTTATTGGACAAACTATTCTAATCATAAGATCTTTTTTTGCAGGAGATGGAAATTTTTATCCTGTTTCTTCTTGTCTTAGAGCCTATACAAATACAACAATAGCTGCTGTAATAATTCAATATTTTCTGTTTGGAATAATTGGTGTAACATTTGCTTCTTCTACCATTATTTTCGAAATCGATAAATTGAATCTTATAGAACAGACTTCGCTTCATTTTTTTATAACATCAATTGTTTCATTTATTGCTGGTTTTTTTTGTGGTTGGTTCCCTCATACTTTTGTAAGTATTCTACTTTGGTTTGGAATTTTTATATTTATTTATGCAATAATGTGGATTTCTCTTTTACTTTATTACAAAAAAAAAGTAAAAGAGATAAATGAATGTCTTGGGATAAAAGAATAGAACAAAAAAGGTGCTGTTTCAAAACAGCACCTTTTTTTATCAAAAATTTTTCAACAAATTATATTGTATAAATCCAACCTTCTGGAGCTGGTAAACGTCCCATTTGGATTCCTGTCAAAGTATCGTAAATCTTTGTTAAAACAGGACCCATTTCTTGTTTTCCATCGTTGAATTTAATTTCTTTTCCGTGGTCGTCAATTTGTCCAACAGGAGAAATTACTGCAGCAGTTCCACAAAGTCCACATTCTGCAAAGTCTGCAATTTCATCTTTAGAAATTTTGCGTTCTTCAACTTCCATATTCAAATATTCTTTAGCAACAATTACTAAAGAACGACGTGTAATAGAAGGCAAAATTGTATCTGATTTTGGTGTAACAAGTTTTCCATCTTTTGTAATAAAGATGATGTTTGCTCCACCAGTTTCTTCAATATATGTGTGTGAAGTTGGATCCAAATAAATATTTTCTGCATAACCACAATTGTGAGCATCTACAATGTTGTGTAAACTCATAGCGTAGTTTAATCCAGCTTTAATATCACCAGTTCCGTTTGGAGCAGCACGGTCTCTATCAGAAAGTCTTACTTTAATTGGTTTTACTCCACCTTTAAAATAAGGTCCAACTGGAGTTACCAAAATTCTGAATTGATATTCATCAGCAGGTTTTACACCAATTACAGCACTTGAACCAAACATAAATGGACGAATGTACAAAGTAGCTCCACTTCCGTAAGGTGGAACCCAGTCTTTATTTGCTTCAATTGTTTTTAATACAGCTTCAATAAATCTTTCTTTTGGGAAAACAGGCATTTCTAGTCTTTTACAAGAGGCTTCCATTCTATCTGCGTTTAAATCTGGACGGAATGTTACAATATCACCGTTTTCTGTTGTGTATGCTTTTAATCCTTCAAAACAAGTTTGGGCATATTGCAAAACACCAGCACATTCAGTCATTTTAATAGAATGATTTTTTGTTAATTTTCCTTCATCCCATTCACCATTTTTCCAATTTGCAACAAAACTTTTTGTAGTTTTCATGTAACCAAATGATAAGTTACCCCAATCTAAATTCTTTTTTCCCATTTTGGAACCTCTCTTAAAGAAAATTGATTTACTTAAAAACTTTATAAA
>JAGARY010000307.1 GCA_017622055.1 Treponema sp.
AAAATCCTGACTTAAAAGGAAATATCAGAGATTATGCATCAATAAATCAGTTGATTTGCCTTAGCAATATGGAAAACTTGAACGCTGTTTTTATTAACGAAGGACTTGCTCAATCAGAGCGATTAGAAAAATTGAATAAAATAGCTATTCAGCAAATGAAAGTATTAGAGAATGTGGATGATAAAAGATTACTAAAATTACCAGACAGCGAAAACCGTTAGGTTTGAGCAAATCCGTGTGGCAATAATCATTTGACGTAAAAAAATACATGAGTTATATTAAAAAAGTCATCAAAAGTAGACGTTTATGGCGATTTTGATTTTTCACCATACGACCAAAACGCAAGAACAATGATTATTGTAGCTAGAAAATAACAGGAGGCAATTTATGCCAATTACACTTACAAAAGAGTTTACACAAAAATACGAAATAAAATATTTACCAAAAGAAAAATATTCAAACTTTGTTTTACAAATGGATTACACAACAGATTATTTTTACGATGTTGTGCCAGAAGTTCAAAATAAAGATTTGTGGCAAGTTTCTTTTATTAGAAAAAAATTAGAAAAACCAATTTCTCACACAAGCGAAGAATACGATTTTCCAGACAATTTGTATCAAGATTATCATCAAAACGCTTACGCTTGGGGCGTTTTTGACAAAACAAAACCTTGCGATTCAGAAGTTGAAAAACCAATTGCAGTAATAGAAACAGACGCAGAAATTTGGTCAAACAGATTGCGAGTAACAGAAATGTGGGTTCACAAAGAATACCGCCGCCAAGGACTTGCAACAGTTTTGATGAACGTTGTAAAAGAACATGCTCGCCTTGCAAGAAACAGAGCAATCATCTTAGAAACACAATCTTGCAACGTTGCAGCAATTGATTTTTATCGCTCTTGCGGATTTTCTCTTATTGGATTTGATTCATGTTGTTACAAAAACAACGACATTTCCCGAAAAGAAGTTCGTTTTGAAATGGGCTATTTTTTACAAAAAAAAGATGTAAATATTGAAGACCTAAAAATTGTTCCAGAAGAAGAATCTCATAAAAAAGAAAGCGAAGTAATGTGCAAAGCAAGTTTTTACAATAAATTTATCCCTGGCTGCTACGAACATTTATTTTTACACGAACTGCGAAAAACAGATTTGTATCTTCCAGAATTTTCTAGAGTTGCAATTTTAGACGGAAAAGTTGTAGGCGGAATCTGGTACACAAAATCTCACTTGGAACTAAAAGACAAAACAATTCCACTTGTAACATTTGGGCCACTTTGCGTTCATCCAGATTACCAAGGATTGGGAATTGGCGAATGCCTTCTAAAAAAAACATTGCCACTTGTAAAAAACGCAGGCTTCCCTGGCGTAATAATTTGTGGCGAACCAGACTACTACCCTCGCCTAGGCTTTAAAACTTGCGACAACTTTGGAATTACAACGGCCGACGGCAAAAACTTTGACGCATTCATGGGCTACGAATTTGAAGAAGGAAGCCTTTCCCAATATTCCGGCGCAAAATTTTATGAAATTGACATAGAAGAATCGCTTACAGAAGAAAGAGTTGCAGAATTCGACAAAGATTTCCCAGAATATTTGAAGTTCCAAAGACCAGGACAGTGGGGATAATTAAGACAATATGTTGTGCAAACCTTTTGCAGAAACGTGGATTTAGCTGCAAAATGGAATAAGAAAAAAAATAAACCAAAAGAGCATTACCAAAAATGCAAAAGGAGCACAACATGGAAAGTATAGTTTATGTAGGGA
>JAGARY010000308.1 GCA_017622055.1 Treponema sp.
AATGGTTCAAAAAATGAAGAAGAAGTTCAAATGTATCTTAATGAATTAGTTGCTAGTTGTTCTAAGGCAGAAATTAACGGTTTAGGTAAAAAATTAGATTATTGGGTAAAAACACGTTATATCGATAAGGAATTAGATACTATAAAAGATGTTTACCAATATTTTGTTGTTTTTGCTATTGATAAAGATGACTTCAAACTTCAGATGGATAGAGTTCTTGGAAGAGTTGAAGCAAAAACAGAAGCTCAAAGAAAACTTAAATCAGATGTAAAACTTGCCATTGAAGAAGCTCAAGCATTCGCTGAAGGTTATTCATATTAAATAATATCTAAGGGGTGATTTTTACGCCCCTTTCTTAATTTAGGGTTTAATACAAACCCTAAAAACGGACGAGTCAAGGCCTTGAGCAAAGCGTGCCTTGACCGTACGTATTTAACAAAAGTGTAAAATAGAGAGTGTACTTTAATGATTTTTTTAAGAATTGGAGACAAAATGAAAAAGAAAATATTAATAGGAATATTGATTAGCTTAACAAGTGTAATGTTTGCACAAAAAACAGTATCAATAGAAAGTGCATTAGATTCAGCAGTGTCAGAAATAAAAATGACAGTTCCAAGTGGAACAGAAATAGCAGTATCAAGATTTAGTTCGGATTCTCAAGAATTGTCAGAATGGTTGGCAAAAGAGACAGAAGCAAGATTGATAAGAACAGGAAAATTTAAGTTATTAGAAAGAAATGCAAAAAACTTAAAAATAATAGATTCAGAGTTGGACTATCAATATTCAGGAAATGTAGATGATAGTTCAATGGTGGAATTAGGATATAGATTAGGAGCAAAATATTTAGTATACGGAAGTTTTGAACAATTTGGTGGATTAATGCAATTTACATTAAAAACAACGAATGTAGAAAGCGGAGAAATTCCAGTAATAGCATCATATTCAATAAGTAGTTCAGCAAAACTAACAGATTTGTTAGGAGATGAAAGAGAGTTGAACACAGCAGAAGATTATTTAGATATGATAGCAAGATGTCAAAGAAAATTAACAAGTATAGAAAGCGACAAAAATAAAGAAATTCAAAATATTACATCAAATATATTTACAAAATATCAAGAAGAAATAAATAAGGTAAAATCAGTAGAAAAAGAACCTTGGGAATCACAATCAGAATATGATTCAAAAATTTCAAAAGCAGTAATAGAAGTGGAAGGGAAAAGAGATACAGAATTAAATGGAGTGGAATCAAAAGTAAATATAAAATATGACAATCAATACAAAATGGTAGAATTACAAATGAATAAGTTGGTGGAAAACTTACAAAATACATCGTTTGTAATAAAAGGAGATTCTGTACAAGTATTATTAGGAACATTTAATGCAGAAGCAAAACCAAAGAATTGGCCAGTGAGTATAAAGTCATTAGATAAATTGGTAAATTACACATACAACGGAAAAAGAACTGTAAGTGATGCTGATGTAAAAACTGAATATATGTCAATGGAAAGTGCAAGAAAAAATAATTCTTTAGAAGGTGAAATTTCTTATAAGGTAATTAAAGGTTCTAGCAATTTTGATTATGAAATAAAGGTAATAAGTGTAAGAGTTTATAATTCAGAAAATGGAACGACAGTTGTTAATGAAACTGTAAATCAAATGGTTGGTAGTGTTGGTGCAAATGCTCAACTATCTGGTGAATCACGTTATGAAAAGTCTGCAAAAAAAGAAAAGCGTACTCCTGCAGTTAGCGACTATGTAGCACGAGAAGATACTGAAATAAATAATGTGAGTATAAATGTTACTAATGAAATTGTAAAATCATCTCGTACAGCTACAATTGAAAATCCATTTTTAGATGCTGATGCTTGGACTTATAATAGTGATAGAACTAGTGGATACATTAATGCGGAAATG
>JAGARY010000309.1 GCA_017622055.1 Treponema sp.
TATTCGTAGCCAGAAGTTGGAAGCCATTCTGTAACAATTCGTTTTTCCAAAATCTGAATATCACGATTTGTACCTTTGCCGCTAAAAATTGCCCAAGTAAATGACGGGATTTCTGTTGATTGCAACTTTTCATCATTTTTACTAGAAGCAGAAGCAATGTAATAAATCCAAGAATTATCTTCTTCTGGAATGCTAATTCCCAAAACACCTGGAACTTCTGGATTATCCTGTAAATCTGCTATTTTTTTTACAGTTCCAAACAAAGAAGCCTTCATCCACATTTTTGGAACTTTTGAAAAGTTTTCTTCAAGAGTAGTTCCCAATTTTTGAGAAATTCCCACAATTCTAAATGATGGCTTTTTTTCAAGCCGAAACTCCAAAGGTTCTTTTCCCACCACCGACAACACAAAACGCAAAGGAGGATATGATTTTACAACCTGATTTTTCCCCTGAACTTTTGAAGGAGCAATCCCATGAATATTTTTAAACGCCCGATTAAAAGCAGTTGGCGAATTGTATCCATATTTTAGAGAAACTTGCAAAACACTTTCTCCATTTTGCAAATCTACCGCTGCCCTAGAAAGTCTACGCCGTCTAACGTATTCAGACAAAGGCATATCCGCAAAATAAGCAAACATTCTCTGAAAATGATAAACCGAAGTCCCAGCAATTTTTGCAAGTTTTTCCAAACTAATTTCATCATTGTCCGTTACTTCAAGATGATTTTCAACATAATCCAAAACTTGATTCAAACCTTCAATAAAATCCATACAATCCTCACTTTATTGATTAATAAAATTATTGCACAAGTTTACAAGTTTTGAAAGAAGATTTCCTCGCATTTTGTGTGTGGGAAGTGAGAGGAGAGAGGGATTGGATGGGAAGCATTTGCAAAAACCTTTTTTTTATATTTGACTTATAGTTTTCCATATGCTATATTAAAAAAAGAGGAAACGCCCAAGCACATTTGGTCGTCTCCACACGATTAACAAAAAGCCGTCAAAAGTGAGGTTAAGACTTTGGCGGCTTTATTTTTTACTCTTTATCTTTCTGTTTTAGGAAAGAGATAGGGAGCGACGGTTGAAAACCGGAAAACTGCGAGTGACGCAGCAGTTTTAGCGAGTCTCGGTTGAGCCCCTGCGAAACCGCTGTTATAACTGTACCAGTTATAGTAGCAACACAAGTTACCACTGCAATAACTAATTCTAAAGTCATAACAAGCCTCCCTAGTCTTTATTTCAGCACAAAGCTGATAGAGTTGGGAGTAGGGAGCGACGGCTGAAAGCCGGAAAATTGCGAGTAACGCAGCAATTTTAGCGAGTCTCGGTTGAGCCCCTGCGAAACCGTAGCCTGAACTTAGGCATTTCCAATAAATAAATTATAACGTGTATTTTGTATAGTGTAAAGATTAAAATATAGATTGGAAACGCAAGTTAAGTAAAAAAATGCTTAGATTAGAGATTTTTTGATTTTTTTCCACGAGACTAGTTTATAGCCTCGTGTTATTTTCCTTAATTAAACATTGAGTATCCATCAGTTTTTGTAACACTTGCTGCA
>JAGARY010000310.1 GCA_017622055.1 Treponema sp.
CACTTCACCCAGATAACATGGCTGCAGGTCCAGCTTCTTACGGATTTACAGATACTCTTGGACGTATGCACTCAGACGCACAGTTTGCAGGTTCTTCTTCTGTTCCAGCTCACGTAGAAATGATGGGCTTTATGGGAATGGGAAACAACCCTATGGTTGGTTGTACAGTTGCCTGCGCCGTAGCTGTAGCTGAAGGTTTTAAGAAATAAGTTAATAACTTTTGGATAATTTGCAGGCAACTGTACAACCGGCCGAGCTAAAGCTCGTCAAGCCAGTTTGTAGGAAAATCCTAAATCAATGCTAGTCGCATTGATTTTTAACGGATTTCCTATTGTAGGCATGTACAGTTGCCTGCGCAGTTGCTGTAGCTGAAGGATTCAAGAAATAAGTTAATAACTTTTTGATAATTTGCAGGCAACTGCACAACCGGCCGAGCTAAAGCTCGTCAAGCCAGTTTGTAGGAGAATCCTAAACCAATGCTGGTCGCATTGGTTTTTAACGGATTTCCTATTGTAGGCACATCTTGAATACAAATGAACGTTTCTTTATCATTATAGAAATATTTTGGTAAAGGGACGTTTTTTTTATGGCAAAGGCTAACATCATTTTTTCTGATTTTCCTGATGTGGATGTAATTCGTGTGGGAAATGTTTTTTATATGATTAGTACCACAATGCATTTTTTTCCTTCTTGTGCTATTTTGCAATCTTTTAATCTTGTGGATTGGGAAATTATAAATTATGTTTCGGCCGAACTTGATGGAACTTCTGGTCAGCGGTTGCAAGATGGTCAGGGCATTTACGGAAAAGGAATGTGGGCTGGAAGTTTGCGGTATTACAAGGGAGTTTTTTATGTGGCTTTTGTTTGTAATGATACGCAAAAAACTTACCTTTTTAAAACTTCTGATATTCGTGGCAATTGGGAAAAATCTGAAATCCAAGGATTTTACCATGATTTGTCTTTACTTTTTGATGAAGACAGAGTTTTTATGGTTAGCGGCAACACCAACATCTGCTTGGTAGAATTAAATGACGATTTATCTGGCCCAAAAGAAAACGGAATTGATAAAATCATTATTAGCGATAAATCCGAACGGATTTTGGGCTACGAAGGATCTCATTTTTACAAAATTAATGGAAAATATTATGTGTTTTTAATTCATTGGCAAAAAGGCGGAATGCGAAGTGAAGCTTGCTTTGTAAGCGACCAAATTGACGGTGAATATTCAGGTTGTGATGTTCTTCATTCTGATTTTATGGACTGGAAAAGTGGCGTGGCTCAAGGCGGAATTGTTGATGATGGAAAAGGAAATTGGTATGGAATTCTTTTTCAGGACCACGGGGCAATGGGGAGAATGCCAGTTTTGGTTCCTGTTTCTTTTGATAGTGATTTTCCAGTTTTTGGAATTGAAGGAAAAGTTCCTCTAAATATTCAAACTATAGATTTAAATCCCAACTACAAATATAAACCTCTTTTTTGTAATGATTTTCTTGACTCAAATGGAAAAATTAATCTTTGTTGGCAATGGAATCATATCCCAGATTTTAATTTTTGCAATTTTCCAGCAAAAAATGAATATGTTATTCAATCTAATTCTGTTGAAAAAAATCCTTTGCTTGCAAAAAATACATTGACCCAGCGGGCGTTTACTCATCATTGTGCGGCAAAAGTTTTGGTTGATTTTTCTTCTATTAGAAACGGTGATTTTGCGGGACTTTGTGCTTTGCAAGGTGGTTATGCCTTTATTGGAATTACAAAAGAGAATGATGATTTTTATTTGGTAGTGGCTCAGCGAAAAACTGAAGTTGAAAAATGGAAAATTGGTAGCGTTGATAATGACAAGCCAGAAATTGTTTGGAAAAAGCCAGTTTGCAGTTTTGTAAAAAATAATTTTGTTACTTTGCAATTGGAATTTCAGTTTTCTCCTAATGGAGATTTTGCATATTTTTCTTATTTTGATGAAGCCAAAAACGATTTTGTTCAAGTTGATTTTTGTAAATCTTTGTTTTTTACTTTAGACCAGTTTGTGGGTGTTCGGTTTGCATTATTTTATTATTCTACAATCCAAAGTGACGTTGGGGGAACTGTAACCTTCAAAGATTTTGAATATATGGTGTTGTAGTCCATCCTAGACATTATCCCTATTAAAAGTTAAAATCACCACATGAAGATTTTTTACTGGAACGATTTACAAAATCAAAAAGACGATTTTTTCTCTGCAACAAAATCTGGCATTTCTATTGGAAGTTTTGACGGACTTCACAAGGGACATCGGGTTTTGCTAAAAACTTTAGTTGAAAATTGTTCCAAAAATAAATGGAAAAGTGGTGTTGTAACTTTTGAACGCCCTTTGCCAAGTATAAAACATTCTTCAGATTACTCGGGAGACATTAGCACACTTTCCCAGCGACTTTCTCTTTTTGAATCTCTTGGAATTGACTTTGTTGTTATTGCAGATTTTACCGAAGATTTTGCC
>JAGARY010000311.1 GCA_017622055.1 Treponema sp.
ATGCAAGTATTGCTCCTATGTTGTTAGGATTTGTAGGTGGAGATTCAAATTTGACTTTACCATTAAGTATTAGACATGGAAAAGAAAGTTTGGGAATTCGAAGACGCGTTGGTGGAGTAACTTATCCATTGTTTTCAATTTTTGCTAAGGGTGGAGCTTCTTTAGTTGTTGCTATTTCATTTATATTAATTTGGAAATCTTATTCTAGTTTAAGTTTTTCTTTGACTGATATGATATGGATTTTTGCAATGGCTTTTTCAATTCCATTTTTGTTAGGAAATGTTCCATCTGGGGTTGCTTTTATTGTTTTGGTAATTATTTGTGGACAATATGCTAAAGGATTTGAAACAAGTTTCTTATTGTTAAAACCTGCTGCATTAGTTTTATGTTCTTTTGCTTCTATAATTGATGTGGCAACTTCTATGTTTGGAAGTTATATTGTTGCTGTAAAAACAAAAATGGTTGAACATCATAATATTAGTCATTTTATTTAACAAAATATTATTGATATTGGAATTATTTTGTTTGGATTTTTTTGGAAGTGTGATAAAATGTAATATTGGTAGGAAAAGCGTATGGGTATTACGATAAAGGAAATTGTAACAGGTAGAAAGACTTTTTTCATCACGCCAGATATGTCTCTTTTTCCAGAGAGTTTTTTGGAAGACTATTTTGCATTGGGCTATGAATGTTATTTTGTAGAAAATGATAAGCATACTAGTTTACAAAAAAAACTTGATATATTAATTTCAATTTTTCATGATGTTATCTTTTTCTTTAACATTGATGCAAATATTCAAAATATAGAATGGCCTACTTTTATTAGAAGTCTTACTGAAAGTTATAGTAATCAGGCTTCTATTGGTGTTTTGTACACTAAGCGCCAAACTAAAGATGAAAAAAATCGGTTGGAATATAAGTATCTTTTTGAAATGGGTTTGAATTGTGGATGTATTCAACTTGAGTATCAGAAAAAATCAAACTTTGGAATTATTGAAAAGATTTTGTTTGCAAATCAGGCTCAGGGAAGACGAAAAAATATTCGTGCTTTGTGTACTAAAGCATGTACTTTTTCGTTTACTTACAATGGAATGGCTTTTAGTGGGATTTTGCAAGATTTAAGTTTGTCACATTTTTCATTTATTTTCCCAGAAGGAAGATTGAGTGTTCAAATGTACGAAAAAGTAAGTGATTTCCATTTTAATATTAGAGGTTTCTTATTCCGTTCTGATGCTGTTTTGATTATGCAAAGACCTTCAGAAGGCGAAGTATTATTTGTATTTGCTTTTGTTTCTTCAACAGGTGCAAATGGATTGGATCAAAGAATTAAACAATTGCTAATTCCAAATATTTATCAGTTGATGTCTTCAAACTGTAAAAATCTTTTGGATCAAATTTATGCTCGTGTTGGTGATAATTGCGACGAAATTGAAACAATTGATTAGTGTTTGCAACGTAAAGAAATGATTTGTTAAAAAAAATTAAACGGTAATTCTTTTTTAGAATTGCCGTTTTTTTTGTTTACAGCCATTTAGTTTTTTTGTAAAATGTTCAAACTATGGAATTTACTCAAGAAATTATTGATTCACTTTCGGTAAACGAAGTTGAACTTATGACAAAAATTGCTAACGAATTAAATATTCGTGTGGCTCAAGTTAGTGCTGTAATTAGCCTTGTGGAAGAAGGATGTACTATTCCTTTTATTAGCCGTTATCGTAAAGAAAAACATGGATCGCTAGACGAAGTTCAAGTTAGAGATTGCGACCATCTTTATAAATCATATCACAATTTGGAAGACAGACGTCTTGAAATTGTAAAAGGGATTTTTGCTCAGGGAAAATTAACAGAATCTCTTTACAATGCTGTTATGGCTGCAACAACACTTTCTGCTTTGGAAGATTTGTGGGCTCCGTTCAAAAAGAAAAAGAAAACTCGTGGAATGGTTGCGGCAGAAAAAGGTTTGGAACCTTTGGCAGAATTTATTCTTGCAGACAACGACGATGCTGCTGTAGAAAAAGAAGCTGAAAAATATATTAAAACAGATAACGAAGATTCTGCTTTAAATGTAGAAAATGCTGCAGATGCTTTGGCTGGTGCAAAAGATATTATTGCAGAAAGAGTTTCGCAAGATATTTCAAACCGTGAAGCAATTCATAATCTTTATTTAAAATCTGGAAACATTGTTACAAAGGGAATTGTTCCAGAAGGTCAAACAGAAGAACAAGCTCAAAAAACTTCTACATATCAAATGTATTGGGATTACAAAGAGCCATTAAATCAAGTAAAACCACACAGAATTTTGGCTATGAATCGTGGGGAACGTGAAAATGCTTTGCAAGTAACAATTGATGTTGAAGTTGAAGATGCAGTAAAACTTTTGCAAAATCGTGCAGAAATGAGCAATCACTATCATGCAGATGCAATAGAAGATGGTGTTGTAAGACTTCTTTCTCCTGCTGTAATTCGTGAAATTCGTAGTGACGAAACTGACGAAGCAGATGCACACGGAATTGGTATTTTTAGTGAAAACTTGAAAAATCTTTTGATGACACAGCCAATTAAAGGAAGCCGTGTTTTGGGTGTGGACCCTGGTATTCGTACTGGAACAAAATGTGCTGCTTTGGACGAAACTGGAAAATATCTTGGATACTTTAAATTCTTCCAGGTTACAGATCCTGAAGGCACATATCAAATGATTAACGACGCAATTGATAAATATGATATTCAAGTTGTTGCTGTTGGAAACGGAACTGGTTCTCAAGAAGTTCAAGCAATTGTTAGTAAAGTAATTAGCGAAAACTATTCTGATGTTGTTTACACAGTTGTTGATGAATCTGGAGCTTCTGTTTATTCGGCAAGTGATATTGCTCGTGAAGAATTCCCTGAACTTGATTTAACAATTCGTGGGGCAATTAGTATGGGACGTCGTTTGCAAGACCCATTAAGTGAACTTGTAAAAATTGATCCTAAGGCAATTGGTGTTGGTCTTTATCAGCATGACGTAAATCAGAAAAAACTTGCGGAACAGTTGGACGAAGTTGTTGGTTCGGTTGTAAATAATGTTGGTGTAAACTTAAACACAGCGTCTTATTCACTTTTAAAATATGTTTCTGGAATTAACGGAACAACTGCTAAAAAAATTGTTGCGTATCGTGATGCAAACGGAAAAATTACAAGTCGTGAAGATTTGAAAAAAGTTCCGGGGCTTGGACCAAAAGCGTTTGAACAATGTGCAGGATTTTTAAAAATTGCAGAAAGTTCAGATCCTCTTGATAACACTTGGGTTCACCCAGAAAACTACGATGCAGCAAGAGAAGTTTTGCCAAAAATTCAAAATGGAGAAAAAATCTCAGCTTCAGAAAGAAAAGCTTTGGCAGAAAAATATAACATTAGTGAAATTACAATTAATGATATTATTGATGAACTTCAAAAACCAAATCGCGACCCTCGTGACGGATACCCAGCACCAATTATGCAAAAAGGTGTTCTACAATTTGAAGATTTAAAAGAAGGCATGAAAGTTACTGGAAAAATTAGAAACGTTGTAGACTTTGGTGCTTTTGTTGACATTGGTTTGCACGAAACAGGGCTTGTTCACCTTAGTGAAATGAGCGACAGTTTTGTTGAAAATCCAATGGATGTTGTAAAAGTTGGTGATGTTTTTGAATTTACAATTATTCAACTTGATGTAGACAGACGCAGAATTGGGCTTTCGTTAAAGAGTGATGCTGCAAGTCGTGCTGGAACAGGTGCAAAAAGTGCTCCAACTAGAAGTGCTTCTGCTAGTGGTTCTAGTTCTGGGGCAGGGGCTTCAGGTGGCAAAAAAGTTGTAGTTGTAAAAAAAGGTTCTGGTGCTGCCAGTGCAAATAAAGCAAATAATTCGTTCAAAAATACAGAAACTCATCGTAGAGATGATGATGACGGAATGAGTTATAATCCTTTTGCTGCTTTTTTTAATAAATAAAACAAAAATTAATATTGCTTAGTATTAATATTCTGTTATAATTTTTAATGAAAGTTATAAAAATATAAAAAGTAATCTGTTCAAAAAAAAAATAAAAATAAACCATTTCTTTTTGAACAGATTTTTTTTTTGATTTACGGTTTTAGAAACTAAGAAAAGTTATTAAAAAAAATATAGCTTTTTGGAGGGTAGAAAATGAAAAGATTTTTATCTTATGTAATATTAGTTATTTTTGCATTTGTAGGTTGTTCTTTGGAACTGCCTCAATCAATTTCTGTAAAAACAAAGGCAGAGTATAATTTTTCAATTGGAAAGATTTCAGCTGCATTTTCAGATTTTTTTTCTGTAAATGAAATTACAAAAACTTTTAACGAAAATAAAATTGGAGATACTGAGTTTTCTCAGCGTATAAAAATTTATGATTATAATCCTGAAAAAAAGAGTGATAAAAAGCAGCAATTTTTAATAGAAGTTCCTGTTGCAAATGTTCCTATTGATTTCTCTGAATATTATGCAGAAACTACATTAGCAGATTCAATTAAAGAAACTTCTTTTTCTACAGAGATTGCAATTCCAAAGTTAGATATGGAAACTTCTACACAAGAAAGTTTATTGTCTGTTCAAAGTGCTGTAAATAGTAGTGTTTCTTTTAGTGGAAAAACTTCAAGTAATGTTTCTATTAATTTTGACGATTTTTCGTATGTTGATTATTCTTATGGTACATTCTGTATAAATCTTCAGGGAGAAAATGCTTCTGATGTTAATAGCGTTACTTTGTATGATGCAGATGGAAATCTTGTTGGATATTCAGAGAATTTTAGTAATAGTTTATTTATTGATTTGACAAATGTAAGAATTTCATCAAAAGGAATGCGATTATGTTTCTCTGGTGCCTCTGGTGTAGAGTTTCTTGCTTTTTGTGACCCTTATTCAAGCATAAATGCAGTAAACGGTGTTAAAAAAACATTTTCTGTGGAAATTGAACCTTCTGTGAATCTAGAACTTGCTGAAATGGGTATTTTGACTTGTGAAGTTGAAAAAGGATCTGTTACTGTTGATTTAAATGTTCCAAGTGAAGTAGGAAACTTAGAGATTGGGTATAAAGTTGTTTTAAGTGGTGCTATTGATGCTGTGTCTAATTCAAGTAAAGAAAAAAAAGAAATTAGTCTTAACGGTAAATCTATTAATAACGGGGATTTAAAAGTAAAAACTTTATTTGATATTTCTTTAAATGATGGACCTGTAAATTTTGATAATTATGTTACAACTTTGATTGGTTTATCTATTGATTCTCTTAATAAAATTTCGATGAGGGTAGATAATGCTAAAACTAACTTAACAGAAACAAATCAGTTTTCAAAAGAAGTTAAAGATTTTGTAAAAAGTGTAACATTAACAAATTCTGGAATAAAGGGAAAATTTACTAATGAATTACCAAAAGGTAATGATATAACTGTTTATGGAAAATCTACTTTTCTAGGGCTTGATGATAGTGAAATCTTGGGTGGTGAAAATATTGAAAAAGAATTTGAATTATTAGCAGATGAAACAGAAAAACTCCGTTTTATTGAAAATAGTGACGGAATGGATTTTGAGTTATCTATTTTATTGCCAGGAGCAACAGAAGAAAATCCAAATGTTATTACGCTCAAAAATGTAGAAACAGAAAAAAAATATAAAATGGAATATGTTGTTGAACCTGTTTTAAATTGGACTGAAATTGTTGTGATTCAGGTTAAAGATCAAAAATCTTATCAAGGTGAGTCAGAACTTGATCTTAATTTAAGTAATTTAGATTTTATGAGCAAATTTGATGGAAAAATTATGCCAAAAGATATTTGTATGCATGTTTTCTTTGAAAAACCAGATTTGCAAAGTTTAAATCAAGTAACATTCAATAATGTAAAACTTAATGTAGTTAATATAAAAAAAGATGAGGCTGGAAATACAATTTCTTCCGAAGAGTCTGACAGTGAGCCTTTTTCTGAGGTTTCTTGGGGAGTAAGTCCTGAGTTAGAATTAGAAAATGATGTGGTTATTACGGATTTTAACACTGTAGAAAATAAAAAAACTGTTGATTTAACAGAACAAATGAAAAATTGTTATGATAATAATGGAGAAAGTGCATTATTAATTGATTATACAGTAGATATTGCATTAGGAACAAATTCTGAATTAACAATTACTAACGATGATATAAAAGATTCTGAAGTAAAATCTATTGCCATAACTGCATATATTGTTTTTCCTATGTACTTTGAAGCTACGGAATTATTTGAACTTGATTTGAGTGAAATGATGGGGTTTGAATCTGGAGCTGATTTACTAGGTAGAACAGAAGCTCCTTCTGAAAATGAAATGATTGAAGTATTAGATGTTATAGAAAGTGCTTCTTTAATTTATGAATCAACAAAATTACCTTTGTATTTTCCAGAAAATTCTCCTGTTAGATTTAAAATATCTTTGTATGGCGAAACTGAACCTGCAACAGAGTTTGGTCTAGATAAAGGTGAAATAATTGTGAATCCAGAAAAATTAATGACTGCATATCCAATATGTCCAGATGTTAACTTAATAATTCCAAAAACTAGTTTTTCAATTACCCGTGATATGGGAATATCTCTTGACATAGCAGTTAGACTAAAAACAGATGAAACAGTTAAGATTTTTGGAGGTAAATAATGAAAAAAAGAATTGTATTGTTCATAGCTCTTATTGTTTTTAGTAGTTTTTCATTTGCCCGTGGCTTTTTTGAAGGCAGATTCTTTGAAGTAAAAGTTGAAGCCCCTGTTAGTGTAAATAATAATGCGTTTTCTTTATTTGAATTTTTAAAAAAAGACGTTGTAATTGATTTACCTAAAATTGCAGATGATATGCCAGAGTCCGGTTTGAATCTTTATCTATTAACATCGCCAAACGTAACTACTTCAATTTTTATTGGAGACTTCTTTTCTTTTGGTGTAAATACCGGTGTTGATGTAAGTGGAAAAATGTCATTATCAAAATCACTTTTTGATTTTTTAGGGCATGGAAATGCTTTGAATGAAATAATCAAGTTTTCTGGAAATTTAAATGCAGATATTTTTTATCATTATGGATTTCATTCAAAATTAAAAATTGGTAAAATTTCTTTGGGCATAACACCATCAGTTTTCTTTCCAATTTTGTCTGCATCGTTAGGTAAATTAGATATGGAAGTTACAAATAGTGATGGAGCCCTTGGAATAAAAGGAATTGCTTGTTCAGATGTATATTCATGTTTTAGATTTTCGGGGAATGTATCTTTTGATTCTAACGACCTTCTTGAAAATTTTCAAAAGTCAGCGGGATTTGATTTAGGAATGGCAGTTGGGGTTGATTTTTCAAATGTAATAAATGTTGTGGCAGATTTTTCTGTACCAATTGTTCCGGGAAAACTTAGATATCGTTCAAAATCTACTTATGAATTAGAGTTTGGAATGAATCTTTTGGGAAACGGTGAAGAAGATAATACTAATTCAGAAGAATCAGAAGATGACTATTTTGATGATCCTGAAGAAAAGGAAAATGATTCATCTTATGATACTTCATTGAATAAGAGCTCTACCGAAGTGTTTGATGATATTGAATATTTGATTAATCGTCCATTAAAAGCAAATCTTACATTTAATTTTACACCTTTTGGAAAAGGAATTAGATTATTTGCAATGGGCGGTTGTGGTATTTATCGTCCATTTTTAGATGCCATGTATGTTTATCCAGAATATAGAGTTGGTGGAGAAATAAACTTTATTGGACTTGTAAAAGCGCAGTTGTATACTGAATATGTAAATGAAGTATTCTCTCATTGTATTCAAGGAACTGTAAATCTTAGATTTGTACAAGCAGATGTTGGTGTAAAATTTTCATCAATTGATTTTGTAAAGAGCTTTCAAGGAGCCGGTTTGGGTGTGTATGTAGCCTGTACCGTAGGGTTCTAACTTTGCGCAAAACTAGAGGCGTCGTACAATGTTTCTTTAATTTTAAATGTAACCTTTAACGACGCAATTCAACACAAATCTATGCACAGCCCCAGTTTTGCTATGCAAAACTGAATATGCCGTACAATGTATGGTTACTTGTAGTAAAAACCTTTAACGGCATAATTGACCTAATTTTTCTCATATAGTAAAATATTCTAATTCTTTAAAAGAATTAGAATAGAAAATCTCTATTTAAAATATCATTTAGTTTACATCTTATAAAGTTTTATGGGGGAACTTAAAAATGTTTAAGATTATTGAAAAGAAACAGCTTTCGGCTGGAGTTTTTTATATGAAAGTCAATGCTCCAGAAATTGCACGTAACAGAAAAGCTGGACAATTTGTTATTATCCAAGTTGAAAAAGAGTACGGAGAACGTGTTCCTCTTACAATTGCAGATGCAAACGCTCAAGAAGGTTGGATTGCTTTAGTTTTCCAGGCTGTTGGTGCTTCTACACTTAAACTTTCAAAAATGGAAGCAGGAGAAGAACTTCCTACAGTTTTAGGACCTTTGGGAAATCCTTCTGAAATTGAAAAATATGACGCACCAGTTGTTGTAGTTGGTGGTGGATTTGGTGTTGCTCCATGTTATCCAATTGTTCAGGCTCACAAAGAAATTGGAAACAAAGTAATTATGATTATTGCTGCAAGAACAAAAGATTTGCTTATTTATGTTGATGAAATGAAAGCTCTTGCAGATGAAGTTATTATTATGACAGATGACGGAAGTGCAGGACGCCAAGGTGTTTCTACAGTTCCATTAAAAGAACTTTGCGAAAGTCAGTGTCCACCTGCAGAAGTTGTTGCAATTGGACCTCCAATTATGATGAAATTCTGTGCCCTTACAACAAAAGAATTTGGAATTAAAACAACAGTTTCTTTGAATACAATTATGATTGACGGAACTGGTATGTGTGGTGGATGTCGTGTTAGCATTGACGGAAAAACAAAGTTTGTTTGTGTTGATGGTCCAGAATTTGATGCTCACTTGGTTGACTGGGATAATATGATGATGCGTATGAAATCTTTTAAAGACCGCGAACAAGAAGATTTCCACAAATGTAAAATGCAAGAAGCTGCAGATAAATTGGCAAAATAAGAAAGAGGTTTAGAAATGTCTATTAACGTAACAGAAGAACTTAATAAGATTCAAGAAAAAATTAAAAATGGCGGTTTAACTGCAAAAGATAGAAGTGCTATTCCTCCAATGGAAATGCCAGCAAGAGATCCTGTAAAACGTGCTCGTCAAATGGACGAAGTTGCTCTTGGATATTCAGCAGAACAAGCTATTGTTGAAGCAAACAGATGTCTTCAATGTGCAAAACCATTCTGTATGGATGGATGTCCTGTAAATATTGATATTCCAGGATTTATTAAAGAAATTGCAAATGGCGAATTTAAAGCTGCTGTTGATATTATTAAAAAAACAAGTTTACTTCCTGCAATTTGTGGTCGTGTTTGTCCACAAGAAAAACAATGCCAGGGAAAATGTACTGTTGGAAAAGTTTGGAAAAGTCCAGAAAAAGCAGTTTCTATTGGTCGTTTGGAACGCTTTGTTGCAGACTGGGAAAGAGAAAACGGAAAAGTTACTCCTCCAACTGTGGCTGCAAAAACTGGTAAAAAAGTTGCAATTATTGGGGCAGGGCCTGCAGGTCTTACAGTTGCAGCAGATTGTGCTCGCGCTGGTCACGATGTAACAGTTTTTGAAGCTTTCCACAAAGCTGGTGGTGTAATGATGTACGGAATTCCTGAATTCCGTTTGCCAAAAGCAATTGTTCAAGAAGAAATTTCTAACCTTGAAAAAATTGGAGTAAAATTTGAAATGAACTTCCTTGTTGGTCGCACAAATACATTGCAACAAATTCTTGATGAAAAAGGATTTGATGCTGCATTTGTTGGAACAGGTGCTGGTCTTCCAAAATTCTTGAATATTCCTGGTGAAAACTTAATTGGTGTATTTAGTGCTAACGAATATTTGACTCGTGCAAACTTAATGAAAGGTTACGATAAAGAAAATGCTGCAACTCCAATTTATGATGCAAAACATGTTGTAGTTTGTGGTGCTGGTAACGTTGCAATGGACGCTGCTCGTATGGCATTCCGTTTGGGTGCAGAAAAAGTTGATATTGTTTACCGTCGTACAAGAGCCGAAATGCCTGCTCGTTTGGAAGAAATTGCTCACGCAGAAGAAGAAGGCGTAAACTTTAGATTCTTGGAAAATCCAATTGAAGTTTTGGGTAACGAAGAAGGAAAAGTTTGTGGAGTTAGATGTCTTTCTTACGAACTTGGTGAACCTGATGCATCTGGTCGTAGAAGTCCTGTGGCAATTCCAGGTTCTGAACACGATGTTGAATGTGACGCAATGATTGTTGCTTTAGGAAATGGTTCAAATCCATTGTTGGTTGCAACAACACCAGGCTTAAATGCAGACAACAAAGGACACATCACAGTTGATGAAAAACAAGCTACAAGCCATGCAAAAGTTTGGGCTGGTGGTGATATTGTTCTTGGTGCTGCCACAGTTATTCTTGCAATGGGTGAAGGTCGTAAGGCTGCCGCTGCAATTAATGAATATTTGGCAAAGTAAGTAAGAAGTTATAATTGTGAAAAACGCTGGAAAACAGATTTGTTTTCCAGCGTTTTTTTTTGTGTTGTAAAGATTCCCGCGTCAAGCGCGAGAATGACAGAAAAGGTTGTACGAAAATGAATTGTGCATTCTGAATTTAAAATCCCTTTGTACTAAGCCCAACCCAGATTGGAAGTGCGCCGAAGGCGTTCCAGGCGCAAGTATTGCGACTGGAATGAGCGGTAGCGGAACACTGGAAAGCTGGAAAGGTAGAAGTTTTGTTTGGGATGTGAAGAAGTTTTTGGTGGTGTTGGTGTTTGTTGCCTAAAAATCTAGAAAAATCCTTGTTTATTGCTTATAAATGAAATTTATTGTATTATGAACTTTATGAAAGCATCAAAAACAATTATTTCGACACTGCGCGAAGCTCCAAATGACGCAGTTATTGCTAGCCATCAGTTGATGATGAGAGCTGGTTTGATTAGAAAACTTGGAAATGGACTTTACTCGTATATGCCACTTGGTTTGAAGGCGTTTCGTAAAGTAGAAAACATTATTCGCCAGGAATTAGATAACGCTGGCATGAACGAAATGAAACCCACTGTTATTCAGCCCGCTGAAATTTGGAAGGAAAGTGGCCGCTGGGAAAAAATGGGTGCAGAGATGCTTAAACCGCAAAATCGTGGCGGTCAAGATATGGTTGTTTCTCCAACTGCGGAAGAAGCTTTTACAGCTTTAGTTCGTGACGGACTTTCTTCATATAAACAATTGCCTTTTACTCTTTACCAAATTAACACAAAATATAGAGATGAAATTCGTCCTCGTTATGGTGTTATGCGTGGTCGTGAATTTACTATGATGGACGCGTATTCTTTTGATAAAGATCAGGCTGATTTGGACGCTTCTTACGAAAATGCTGCAAACGCATATAGAAGAATTTTTAAAAGAATGGGGCTTACTACAATTTCTGTAAAAGCTGACACTGGGGCTATGGGTGGTTCTGGTTCTGAAGAATTTATGGTAGAAAGCGAAGTTGGTGATGATACACTTATTCTTTGTCCAAATTGTAAATATGCTGCAAATGTTGAAAAAGCTGCTTGTAAGGACGATGTGGCGGTTGATTCAAATGGGAAACCTCAAGTTGCAACTGACAAAGCGGTGGAAGAAATTCCTACTCCAGATGTAAAAACAATTGAAGAACTTTCTGAATTCTTAAAAACAACTGCTCAAAGTTTTATTAAAACTTTAATTTACAAAGTTGAAAATGCTGGTGTAGATTTGGGGAAAAATAACGACTTTGTTGCTGTTTGTATTCGTGGTGATTTGGATGTAAATGAAGCAAAACTTTGTGCTTTGTTAAAAGCTTCTGATGTGGAATTGGCTAGTGAAGCAGATGTTGTTCGCATTACAGATGCTCCTGTAGGATTTGCTGGTCCTGTAAAATTAACAAAGGCTCCAGTTATTGCAGACAAATCTGTAATGACAATGCACGATTGTGTAACTGGCGGGCTTAAAAAAGATGTTCACTTTATTCATGTTGAACCAAACCGTGATTTTACTCCAATGATGACTGCTGATGTTAGAGTTGTAAAACCTGGTGATATTTGTCCTGATTGTGGCGGAACTTTCTATTCTAAAAAAGGAAACGAACTTGGTCACATTTTTAAACTTGGTGATAAATATACTAAATCTATGAACGTTACTTATTTGGACGAAAACGGAAAATCTGTTACTCCAATTATGGGATGTTATGGAATTGGTGTTGATAGAACTTTGGCAAGTATTATTGAAGCACATCACGACGAAAATGGAATTATTTGGACAATGAGTACAGCTCCATATCAGGTTGCAATTGTGCCTGTTATGTACAAAGAAAAAATGAAGGAAGTTGCAGATTCTTTATATGAAGAACTTAAAGCACTTGGTGTTGATGTTCTTCTTGATGATAGAGATGAACGTCCTGGTGTTAAATTCAAAGACGCAGATTTAATTGGATACCCAATTAGAATTGTTGTTGGTGATAAAAATTTACCAAACGTTGAAGTAAAACTTCGTTCTGCTGATAAGGCCGATTTAGTTCCTGCTACAGATGCAGCAAAAGCTGTTGCAAAAATTATTGCTGATGAATTGGCAAAATTAAATTCATAAATTAATTCACTTTAAAGGTAAATCTTAATATATTCATATTGGGATTTACCTTTTTTTTTGGTCTTTCCAATTTTCTCTTTTCAATTGGGGGTTCCAAATTTAAAAATGTCTCTATAGGAGTTTTTATGAAAAAATCGTTTTTATCTATTTTATTTGCTTTTACTTTTTTTAGTGTTTTCGCAGTTCCTGGAGTAAAGCAATTTATTCCAGATGCTTCTGGCGAATATGTGTATTACAAAGATAACACTTTTAAAAGAGAAAGTTATATTGGTATTCTTGTTTATGATGATGCAAATTACAAAATAAGATATTTTGCTCCAACTGATGAAGCGTCAAAATTGCCAGAAAAAGAAATGTCAATTTTAGTTTCTGTTAATAAAGATTCAGCGTTTTGGGACATGACTGGGGAATATATTATGACTCAAGTTTTGCCTGGAACAGAAGATGCTGATTTAATTAACTATTTGCATGATATTTTGTATGAATTTTCTGCAAGAAGAAACAGAATTGAAGTTGTAGATGCGATGAATGTTCCTTCTACTCAGGATTATGCTCAGTTTGGTGGTTCTGTTACTATATTTTTTGATGCTATAATTCCAATTTTTAATGTTAGAGATATTGTTGATTCTAAAGGCGAAAAAGTTTTGGAATGCGTTTGTATTGGAAAATTGACTTCTTCTGAAGATAAAGGTTTTGATTCCTTTAAGGGATTTCCACAAGTTGCTGAAAATGATGATGTACAAAAAATCAAAGCAGGGAAGTCTATGAAAGTAAGTTATGATGGAAAAACTGTAAAACTTGACAGCAATTGGACTCAATCTTTGGAAAACATTTGGACTTTGGGAGATGAAGCATTGTTAACAATGGCTTTTGTTCCTGTGGCTTCTGAAAATGAAAATTTTAATAATATGTATATTGTAAGAAAATTAATGTCTAGTTCACAAACTTCTTATATTAATTTTCCTGAGTCTACTGTAAATATTAAAAAGAATGGCGATATGATTTTTAATTGCGAATCTTATGATGCCGCTTCAAATAAAAATATTATTACAAATAAAATCCTTAAGAAGAAAAAATCTGGCGGATATGATTTCTTGTCTCTTGCTGTTTACCAAGGAGATTACAAAATTAACAAATCTTATTTTGATAAAATTGTAAAATCTTTTAAATAATCTTTTCTTTCTTGTCTTATTTTGAGTTTTTTATTTGAATTAGAATGAATTTCTTGAAAGTGGAGAGCCAATCCATTGACCTTCGCTTCCAAGATATTCTCTTTTTTCACCTTCAATTAAAAATTGCACACTTGTAACTGTTGAAAAACTTGTTGCAGTGTAAACAATTTGCATCAACTGATTTACATAACCTTCTACGCCGTAAGGATTTATATCAAAATTTTCATTAAAGTTTAAGTAAGCTATTCCATTTTGAACTTTTGCACTAAGAAGTTTTGTTCCGCTTGGAATTAAGGACATACAATTTTTTTCGCTAGAGTTTCCTAAACTTGGACCTTTTAAAAGTTCGTTTATGGCATAAGTTAATGGTGAATTATTTTTAGGCACGGAACGTTTTACAATGCGTCTTGATACAGAACCGTCCCCGTTAATTTCTACAAAACATAATTGTATTTGAGTTTGTGCAGGTGCTTTTTTTTCTGTTTTAGTTTCTGATTTTTTTTCAGTTTTTTGTGTTGATTGTGATGATTGTTTTTCTGAAACTTTTTCTGATTTTTCAGTTTTCTCTGAGGTTTCAGATTTTTCTGCAACAACAGGTTTTTCTTGTTCTTTTATTTTTATTTCTTCAGTTTTGATTTCATCTTTTGGTGCAGCCAATTTTTCTTCTGGAATTGGAGCCTCTTCAGATTCAATCTTTATTGTAACTTCAGAATTATTTAATTCAATCACTTCTTGTTTTTTTTCAGTTTTTTCTGGTTCGTGATTTTTTACAAATTCAGGAGTTGTTCCAAATGCTCTGTCAAAAAATGATGTTTCTTTTAAATTTGTTACGATTGTGTTCTTTTTAGTTAAAAAAATTACAAGAACAACTAATATTGCAAGTAAACTGCACGCAATTGTTAATAATGAACCGTTTTTCTTTTTTTTCTTAGTAGCCATAGTGATATTATCGGAGAATAATAAAAAAAAAGTAGATTTATTTTAAATTAAGAATTCAGAATTCAGAATTAAGAATTAAGAGAATTTTTTTCTACAATAGAAGAAGGCTTACCGTTGCACTGTACCCCTGATTATAAACGTCGCAAAACAGCGTGTAGTGGAATATCCCGTGGTTTTTGCCCAAAGTCCACTCCTTTACGCTTATCAACACACTTCATCTTTCAAAGTGTTTAAATAAACTTACTTTTTCTAAAAATAATCTATATTTTCCATTCATTTAGTGATATAATTGTACTGTTTTTGAGAGAGATTTGGAGAATGGATGCTCTGGTATTATTATTTTGCTGTAATATTGACTTTTGTAAATCTCGTCTTATTCATTTTAACTTTCGAAGGCAAAAAAGTTAATTGTTTGCTTTTATTGCTTAATTTGTTAATGCTTGTTTCAAATCTTGGATATTTGGCAAAAGCTGCTGCAACAGGAATGAGCGAAGCAATCCTTTCTATGAAGATTTGTTATGTAGGTGGATGTTTTATTCCTCCAGTTTTGTTATATACAATTTGTTGTGTTGGAAATATTAAAGTAAAAAACTGGATAAAAGCTGCTTCATATCTTTTTAGTTTTATAGTATTTGCCTTTGTTTTGACTATTGGATATAACGATTTATATTATAAATATACATATCTAACATCTTATAAAGGAACTACAGTTCTTGGCTTTCAAGAAACTCCAGTTGTTGCGCTTTTTTATATTGAAATGTATGGAAATTTGTTCGCCGAAATAATGATTCTTTGTTACAGTTGTATTAAACGAAATTTTATTTCACGAAAAAGTGCTTTTATTATTATAATGATGGAAATAATCAATTTGCTATTGTTTGTAAAAGCAGGGGTTCAAAAAAGTCAAATTGAAATTATGCCATTGATGTATGTCCTTGATGGATGGTTTTTGCTTTATTTGCAACGCCATGTAATGATGTATAATCTTGAAGATTCAATTAACAGTTCAATTGGTGAAAAAGGTACTTACGGATATATCTTATTTGATAAACAAAAAAGATATATGGGATGTAATGCAAGTTTTGAAAATATATATCCAGATATTGTAAAGATAAAAATTGATTCTTCTGGGGAAAGTTTGCCAGATGGAGTTCTCCTTATTGATTATTTGAAGAAGTTTGAATCTGGAGAATCTTCTGTTTTTAGTTTAAGTCGCAACAATCGGCATTATTTTTGTACTGTTGAATGGGTTTTGCACAAAGAAAAAAAGATTGGATTTATTATTGAATTTAGAGATGATACAGATAAACATAATTACTTAAAATTGCTTTCTAATCACAAAGAAGAATTAGAAATTCAAGTAAAACTTAAAACAGAGCATATTTTAGATATTCAAAACAAAATGATTCTTGGAATGGCCAACATGGTAGAAAACCGTGATGAAAATACTGGTGGTCATATTAGAAGAACAAGTGGAATTATTAAGATTTTAATTGATACAATTATCACAAATAATTTGTTCAAAGTTGATGAAGAATTTTGTGAAGATTTAATAAAAGCCGCTCCAATGCATGATTTGGGAAAAATTAGTATTGATGATCGTATTTTAAGAAAGCCTGGAAAACTAAATGCTG